>NZ_JACYFG010000009.1 GCF_014803405.1 Pelagicoccus enzymogenes | reverse complement strand
TGGCTGAAGCGCTCGTGGGGAGGCGAGATGGAGAACGTGAGCGTGCTTGTCGCCATCGGCGTCAACGAGCATGGCTTCCGCGAGGTGCTCGGCGTCGTCGAGGGGATGAGCGAGTCGAAGGACAGCTGGCTGGAGCTGCTGAAGAACCTCTACTCGCGAGGACTCGAGAAGATAGACCTAACGGTTTCCGACAAGTCCAAGGGGCTCGTCGAAGCGCTTCCCGAGATCTATCCGGCAAGCAAGTGGCAGAGATGCCTCTTCCACTTCCACCGCAACGTGCTGGCCAAGGTCTCGCACAGCAAGAAGGCGACCGCGGCGGCGATGCTCAAGGCGATCCACGCCCAAGAGTCTGCCGAAGCGGCTACCCGCAAGGCGATCGAGGTGGCCGACGCGCTCGAGTCGATGAAGCTTGCCGCTGCGGCTGCGGTCCTTCGAGAGGGTGTATCCGAGAGCGTCACCTACTACCGGTTCCCCAGGAAGCACCACCGAAGCATACGGACCAACAACATGCTGGAACGGATAATGAAGGAGATCAGGCGACGAACCCGCGTTGTCGGTTGCTTCCCTGACGGCAAGAGCGCGTTGATGCTGGCTTGCGCCAGATTGCGATACGTCGCTTCGAAGTCGTGGTCGGACAGCCGAGTCTATCTGGACATGAAGCTGCTGGCCGAAGAAAACGAGGAGAAGAGCGCCTGAAGCGGCGGCAGCCCCCTCGGGGGCTAATTGACTTTTAGATACCTTTAACCAATAACCAAAAAACGAATACGCCACTGCCTTAAGGTACAGCTACCTTTTTGCGAAAGATTCCGGACACTAACTTCCAGGATCTTTGATCGTGTCGCTGGGCTCGGCACCTTTTCGACCATGATGACGTCGCCGGCTTTGAGGACGGCGGTGCCGATGTTGTGCTCGGCCATGATCTCTAGGGTGCGTAGTCCAAAAACGGGTACGTCGAAGCGGTAGGTGACTAGACCGTTATCTCGACTGGAGTCGAAACTCCTATCTGGGTGGAGACTGGGACATACAAATCCACATCTTCTCTTGGTGTTGAAATTGAAACCACCAGAGAGTATCTGCACTCGCGTTCTCCTTGCCTGAGCCATGTTCGCTCAGCCCACCAACCTCTAACTGGATAGACTGCTAGAACATTAGAGGATGCAAGTTCCGCTGCTGATCCTTTCCAGATGTCAGAGTGGATTGATCCTTTGTGTCGATTGTCGCTTCCCAATGTCCAATATTCACTAGCACCAGACGTATCCACATCATCATCACGCTCGGTCGCTGCACTTACTCGTGCTTCGAAATTCGATTCCGACTCTCCCGGTTTCTTTATTCCAAATCGCAACCCATGCGATGGGTATTTGTATCGATCTTTCCAACCAACTTCACCTGGTCCCGGTTCAATAAAGTAAGACAACGTTACCCTCATCGAAACGTTCGTTTCGGGTGGTAAGTTTAGCAGCGCCTCAGTTGGCCAAGGTAGCTTGTGCTTGTGCCAATCCTTGGTTTTGTACGCGTATCCCGAGGAGTCCCTTTGATAAGGTTGGAGTGTCGACTCTGAAACTAGCGTTAGGGAGTTCGAAGCACTGTATAGGGCTCTTTCTAAGCTAGGTACACCCCAGCCGCACACTCTGACCAAGCTAGCAATCTGCCCTTTGCTTGGATGCTCCACGTCAGTTAGGAACTGACGTTTCATTGTGTCTGTCCATTCCGAGCTATGGATTAACAAGGCTCTAATGGTTTCAGGCCAATACTCTCTGTAACGGCTTTGGATTTGAGCTGCCATCCAAGAGGCTTGGGCACAAGCTGCGCTTGTGGCATTTATGGTGTCGAACGTTCCCTCGTTTGGCTTGTAGTAGGTGGTGAGCAAATCAAAATTGATGCAATCCTGCGTCACTGTCTCGCTGCTAACGGCTAGATTTCCACCTTCCAGTACAATGTCTGGTTTCAATGGCCACTTACTGTCCCATACCGTGGAAGACGAAGAGTGAGGAGATAGTCCACCTTGTGGAGCTAGCGGTCTGTACTCCGGGTATCGATCGGCGTCTATATCGACTAAATTTGTATAAGCTCCCACCGTTACGGCGTTCCATGCTTGTGCAGGGTCTTGAATCGATTCGAGTGTCTGTTGATTTGGATATGCGTTTGGATTGCTATCCCAAGGGGTGTTTCCCGCACTGATGACGAATAGTTTCTTTAGGTCGTCCGACGCCCCAGATGCAGACTTGTCAACATAACCAGACCATGAGCTGGGTCTGCCTCTGTCCCGATGGTCGTCGGCGGTTACGGCCATGCAGAGAATACGTTTACGAAAAGGAGCTGCTTCGGCCGCTCGACTGATAGCTCTGTCGGTGATGTCTCCGTAAAGTCGATACTCTGAACGTCCGAAGGGCGGTAGTATTTTACCCGACTCTAGGACATGGAGAACCTCGACTTCCCCCTGGGTCTCGAGGGCAGACTTCAAATCGCCATAAGCAGCTAGACCAGCCATAAGCGTTCCGTGCCCGTCGTGGTCATGTCCTCCCCAATCAATTTCGGCTGCGTGTTGATCTTCGCGTGAGAGCAACGGTTCCAGCAGAGTGTGTCCGTTGTTGACTCCTGTGTCTAATATGCAGATCGCAATGTCTCGATTTTCGCCGACCCTTAGCCTTTCTCTCAAACTCTGAGCCCAATCAGCTTGCTCTTCGGGCTCGAGCTGAAGAAAGAAAGCTGCAGATTCCTTGGCTTTTCGAAACTCAGCTATGTGCGGAGAATTTTGATACAGTGTTTCCAACTGTTGTCTGCTGGCTTCGATCACCAAAACTCTTCGGTCCGGAAATACAATTGAACCTGCAGTAACAGTAATCTCAAATTCTCCACAGGCTTCAACGAAACGAATTAGGGTATCCTCGCTATCGCTGTTTAGCCAAACCTCAACGTGCTCCGGGGCGTTTCCAGGTAGGGGAGCGGAGTCAGTCCAGAAAGATTCGAGTAGTGCCTTCTTTATGTCTGCAATACTGTTTACCAGCTCTTTATTCTTTGGGACGCCTGGCGTCTGGTCTCTGGCAATGTAATCGTCCAGTTTTTCTGCGATATATCCGCGTTTATCATTAGAAATATAAACTGTAGCGAGGGTGGTTTTCTGGCCTTCCGAGTTTTCTTTTTCTCTTACATTGACGACACGCACTTTTTTGGAACGCATGTCTTCTAAGCGTTTGAATACTAATTCAGTGTTCGGGTCGCTGACAAACTCCAAGTAAACACCTTCCGGTATCCTGTGGGTTACAGTGTTTTCTCCACTGGAAGCGGCCCATGCTTCCTCAAATTTTTGCTTTAGCCTTTGACCGTGACTTTGTCGATCGCGAGTCGGTCCAGGTGGAGAGTTAAAGGGCCTAGGAGGCCGTGTGTAAGCTAAAGGAGTTTGGAAATTCTCGTTGAGTTGGATGTGTGGGTAACGTTCTCCGGCCATTCGGGATTTATTTCAGGTAGGCGTGTTGCTTTTCATGCAAGGAGTTGAGGAGGGATTCGCTTTCGACGGTTTCTTTTCCGGCTAAAATGGCGTTCTTGATGGCGTCGCGAGCTGCACTCGCGATCTCTGCCTGACTGAGTCCTTCTGCTGCAGTGGCGGCTTTGGCAAAGGGGAACCTCGGTGTCTTGAAGCTTGCGAGTAGGTTCTTCAGCAATTTCAGACGCTCGGCCTTATCTGGCAGGCCGTATCGAAGGATATCGTCGAATCTTCGAAAGAGCGCGCGGTCTAGAAGGTTTGGATTGTTAGTGGCCGCAACGATGACGTTTTCGGAGCGGTCGGCATCGATGAATTGGAGAAAAGCGTTCAGCACCCGACGCATTTCGCCTACGTCGTTGTCCCGTCCTCGGTCGCCACCTATGGCGTCGAATTCGTCGAAAAGGAAGACTCCCTTCGAGCTTTCAATGACGTCGAAGATTTGACGGAGCTTTGCGGAAGTTTCGCCCATGAACTTCGTCACGAGCCGATCTACTTGGATTGTGCGCAACGGGAGCATTAGCTCTGACGCAAGAATCCTGGCGGTTAGTGTCTTCCCTGTCCCGGGAGGACCTGAGAGTAAGACCTTGCGGCGATGATCAAGGCCGTGATTCTTAAGGGTCTCTCGTTGGCGGTATTCGCTCAGAATACGTTCAATGCGCTCGCGTTGGCCTTCTTCAAGCACGAGCACCGCAAGACGCTCCTTGGGCTCTTCTGTAAGGATTAGCCCCTCCAGTTCATTGGGGAAGCGAACCAGCGCTTGCTTGCGAGTCTGACGTGACTTGTCGACGAGACTCTTAATTTCGTGGGCTAGTGAAGAGTGCCCCTGCCTCGCTTCGTGGGCGGCAAGCTGGAGTGCGACCGTATAGAATCGCTCCCCATCCTCCTCAAGATGGGAACGGATCAGTGATTTGATCTGCTCAGCGGTTGCCATTGGGGACAAGCGTGCCGATTTGGAGTAGAACTGCAACTCTCCAGTATTCCTTAATCGGGAGTTGGGCGAATTCTTGTTAAAAGCCGATTAGCTGGATTTTGTGACGAGCGGCAGCGGCGAGGATCTTCTCTTTTTCGACCATGATGACGTCGCCGGCTTTGAGGACGGCGGTGCCGATGTTGTGCTCTGCCATGATCTCTAGGGTGCGTAGTCCAAAAACGGGTACGTCGAAGCGGTAGTCCTGCTGGCGCTTGACGGTTTTGACGAAGATGAGCTGGTCGGTCTTGAAGCCGCCGGCTCGCTTCAGCATTGGGTCGGTGCCTTCGAAGGCTTCGACCGCTAGGACCGTTCCTTTGCGCACGACGACGCCTTGGCCGACGTCGAGGCGGGCCATCTCTTGAGCGATCTCGATGCCGTGCTGAATGTAAGTGTCCTCAATTTTCTCGTACGCCTTGGTCATGTGGCCGAGGTCGGCCATCTGGTCGTCGAGGAAACTGCGGGCGTCGAGGGCGGTTTGGCCGTTGGCGGCGAGCTCTTCGGCGATGGCGCCGAAGATGGTGTGGGCGTTCTTGCGCTTGAGCTTCATGAGAAGCGCGGCGGCCTTGAGGTCGGGCTTGAGGTCGCGGAAGAGTTTGCCGGGCTTAACTTGGCCGGCGGCGATGGTGTAGCGACAGTCGAACTTGCGCAGGGCTTTGAGCCAGGCCCCGACTTTGCCGACATTGATGACGGCTCGCTTATCCTCGGGGAAGAGGTCGATGGTTTCTTGGGCGGCTTCGCCGTCGAAGGCGATGAGGTGGAGCTCGATGCCGGCGGCGAGGGCTTTCTCCGCGATCAGACGGGGATAGACGCCGCGCCCGGCGATAAGGCCGACGGGCGCGGTGGGATCGAAGTCTGATGGGAGATATTTGGACATGGTGTTTCGCCCACGAAGAGCACTAAGGTGCAAGAATAGAATAGGTTGTGTTTATCGCGACCAAGGTCGCTCCTACTTTTTTCTTCGTGAATCTTCGTGTACTTTGTGGGCAAATTTCTAGTTGGCGACGATGTTTAGGATGCGGCCGGGGACGTAGATGACTTTGCGGATGGTTTTGCCTTCGAGGTGGGCGGCTACCTTGGGATCCGCTTGGGCAACCGCCAAGACTTCGTCTTGTGTCGCGGTTTTGGATACAGTGGCTTGGCCGCGGGTTTTGCCCATGACTTGGAAGGCGATATTTACCTCGTCGCTGACGAGCTTCTTTTCGTCAAACTCGGGCCAAGGGCCGAAACCGACAGAGTTCTTTTCACCGAGGCGGGACCAGAGCTCTTCGCCGATGTGCGGAGCCATAGGAGCGACCATTTGCACGAAGGCTTTGGCGGTGGCGAGGGAGATGGCTTCTTGGCCTTGCAGGTGGTTGATGAGGATCATCAGCTGCGAGATGGCGGTGTTGAAGCTGAGGGCGTCGAGGTCTTCGCTGACCTTTTTGATGGTCTCGTGGAGGAGCTTTTCGGTTTCCTTGGAGTCTTGGTGCCCGTCCTTGATTTTTGGATTCAACTCGCCGTCCTTGCCGACGATCTCGCGCCAGACTTTGTTGAGGAAGCGGCTGATGCCGCCGATGCCCTTGGAGTTCCAGGGCTTGCGGGCTTCTAGCGGGCCGAGGAACATGAGGTACATGCGCATGGTGTCGGCGCCGTATTCGTTTACTACGGACACGGGATCGACGCCGTTGCCGGCTGACTTGGAGATCTTCTTGCCGTCTTCGCCGAGCAGCATGCCTTGGTGGAAGAGTTTTCTGAATGGTTCCTTGTTCTTCACCACGCCGGCATCGTAGAGCACCTTGTGCCAGAAGCGGGCGTAGAGGAGGTGGAGTACGGCGTGCTCGGCGCCGCCGACGTACATGTCGGGAGTTTCCCAATACGCGATGGCTTCGGGCGAAGCGAGTGCGTCCTCGTTGTGAGGATCCATGTAGCGGAGGTAGTACCAGCAGGAGCCAGCCCATTGCGGCATGGTATTGGTCTCGCGGGAAGCGCGGACCCATTCTTCGCCTTCGGGCTTCTCGCCGGAAGCGGGCACGAAGGCGCCGGTGGCGTAGTTGTACCAGATCTCCATCCAGTCGTCGGCTTTCTTGAGCGGGCTTTCGCCGGTGCCGGCGGGCTCGTAGGACTCGACGTAGGGGAGTTCGAGCGGAAGAGCGGAGGGCGGTACTGGCAAAGCGAATACAGTGCCGGTCTCGTCGGTGTAGGTGACGGGCTCCTCGGGAAGCCAGTCGGCGAGCACGCCGGAGGCGACTGCCTTGACGTAGTCTTCCTTGCTAACCCAGGCGATGGGGAAGGGCTCGCCCCAGTAGCGTTGGCGGGAGAAGAGCCAGTCGCGCAGCTTGTACTGGGTGGACTCTTCGCCGGTGCCTTCGGCCTTGAGCTTGGCAGTGATCTTTTCCTTGGCTTCTTGCCAAGGGAGGCCGTCGAATTCGCCGGAGTTAACGAGTACGCCGTCGCCGGTGTAGGGAAGAGTGTCCTCGTCGCTGCCCTTGATGACTTGGGTGATGGGCAAATTGAATTGTTGGGCGAACTCGAAGTCGCGGGTGTCGTGGGCGGGTACGGCCATGATGGCGCCGGTGCCGTAGGAGATGAGCACGTAGTCGGCGACCCAGACGGGGATCTTGTCTCCAGTTATTGGATGCACGGCGTAGGAGCCGGTGAAGACGCCGGACTTTTCCTTGGCGAGGTCGGTACGCTCGAGGTCGGACTTGGCGGCTGCGGCGGTGACGTAGGCGGCGACTTCGTCCTTCTTCTCGGCGATGGTGAGCTTGTCGAGCAGCGGGTGTTCGGGAGAGACCACCATGTAGGTGACGCCCATGAGGGTGTCGGGGCGGGTGGTGTAGATTTCGAGGGACTCGTCGAGGCCTTCGAGGGCGAAGCGGGCGGTGGCGCCGGTGGACTTGCCGATCCACTCTTGCTGCATCTTTTTGGTGGATGCGGGCCAGTCGACGAGGTCGAGGTCTTCGATGAGGCGGTCGGCGTACTCGGTGATCTTGAGCACAACTTGGCGGAGGTTGCGGCGCACGACGGGATGGTTGCCGCGTTCGGATTTGCCGTCGATGACTTCTTCGTTGGCGAGTACGGTCTTGAGTTCGTCGCACCACCAGACGGGGCGCATGTCGACGTAAGCGAGGCCGCGCTTGAAGAGTTGGAGGAAGATCCACTGGGTCCAGCGGTAGTACTTCGGGTCGGTGGTGTCGACTTCGCGGTCGTAGTCGAAGGAGAAGCCGATGGTCTTGAGCTGCTTGCGAAAGTGGCCGATGCGCTCGACGGAAGTGGTGCGCGGGTGCTTGCCGGTTTTGATGGCGTATTGCTCGGTGGCGAGGCCGAAGGCGTCCCAGCCGATGGGGTGGAGCACGTTCTTGCCTTGGGCGCGCTTGTAGCGGGCGAGGATGTCGGAGCCGGTGTAGCCGAGCGGGTGCCCGATGTGGAGGCCGGCGCCGGACGGGTAGGGGAACATGTCCAGGACGAAGTACTTCTCCTTGTCGGACTCGTTGGAGGCCGCGAAGGTTTTGTTTTCTTCCCAGTATTGCTGCCAGGTCGATTCGATTTCGCTGAAGTTATAGTCGGAGGATTTTGTGGACATGATGGAAACTGTTTTGCCCACGAAGGGCACGAAGGGTCACGAAGGTGAGGTAGGGGAGCTGAAACGCTCTGCTTGCCTCTGGAAAAAGAGGAGGGATGTTGGGGAAAACGGGGGAGGCGTCAAGGTCGAGGGACGGCCGTTGGACATGGGGCTCGCTGCCTCAGAGTTCTTGGGCGACTTGGCGGGCGATTTGACGTTGCAGCCAGTCGATGGACTCGCGGCCGGTGCGGCTGGCGTCGGGAGTGAACATGCGGGTGCTTTGGCTGAGGGAAAGTTGGGTGGCTTGGTAGCCGGAGGGGGATTCGGAGAGGGTGAGCTTGAGGGAGATTGCGGCCTGTCCGGCGGCTCCGTTGGTCTTGATGCGGAGGGGAACGTTGCCTTCTTGGTAGGTGGTGATGGCACCGGAGAGCACGAGCGCTGGGGTGGCTGGGACGGATCGGAGGACTTGGCGGAACTCGTCCTTGCGGATGAGTTCGGAGGCGATTTGGTCGGCGAGGATGCGTCCGACTCGGGGATGGTCCGATTCGAGGTCGAGCACGACGATCGTGTCGTGGCTGGCTCGGTCCACGAAGGGGTTCCACTCGCGGGTGCTGCTGCAGGCGGCGAGGGCGAGGAGCAATGGAAGAAGGGTCCAGTTTCGAAGCGTGTTCATGCCTAGTTTTAATTTGAAAACGAAAATGCCCTTTGGGGCAAAGCCAAGCGCTGCGGGATTTAGGCTTTAAGCTTTTAAACTGGGTTTGGACGACAGGGTGCGGAGCTTGGTTGAACAGCGAGAAAGGCTCCCTGGCTGGGGGCTATGGCCTGCCTGCGGGTTTCATAGAAAACGCACAGGAAGTTCACGCTGGTTTCATCCACGTGGTTCATGATCGGCGTGTGTTGATTCAGATGAGAAGTCAGGCGGTCGCCCTTTTAGCGGGTGAGCCGGAGCCGCTTTGGGGGCGATTGGAGGAGCAAGGGAGCAGGTTGTGGATTCAGTTGCTGACTATGATCGCTCTGGGCGCGGGCGTGTATGGAGCGACGATTGGACTGTGGAGAAGCCCGTGGCAGGCTTTGTATGCGGGAATCAAGTTTCCTGCGGTTGTGCTGCTCACCTGTGCAGGCAATGCTGTGTTGAATGGCATTCTAGCTCAGTTGCACGCGACTGGATTGAGCTTTCGCCAAACGACGCTTGCCATCTTGATGAGCTTTTCGGTGGCGTCCTTGGTACTGTTGGCGATGTCTCCCTTGGCTGTGTTCCTCCTCTGGAATACGCCCCCGCTGGGTTCGGAGGGAACGACTACGGGGCATAGCCTGACCTTGCTGGCCCATGTGGGAGTGATCGCGTTTGCGGGGTGGTGCGGGACGTGGCGCTTGTATCGATTATTGAAATACGTTGCTCCGACTGGAAATCGGGCCCTTTCCACGCTGCTCGCATGGCTTGCGGGCAACCTTTTGTTGGGAAGCCAGGTTTCGTGGATTCTGCGGCCGTTTATCGGCAACCCTAAGCTTCCGGTCGAATTCTTGCGGGACGATCCGTTCTACGGCGGCTTCTACGAGCAAGTATGGAAGTCCCTGATGCAATTGTTTTCCTAAAACTGTATCCAAAAATTATGACAAAAGATAGTGCTGAAAACGAAACCCATGATTCTCCCCTTGCTGCAAGGCAAGTCACGGCGACGCTGGACCCTTATGCGGAAGAGCCGCTAGAGGGGCGCGGTTTGCTCGTATCCTTGGAGTCGCTACTGAAGCGACCGGGTCGCTTGCTGCATGCCCTCAGAGGAAAAACGAGCAAGAGTGTCGTCCTTCCTTTGAGTGTGGTCGCGTGCTTTTGCCTTACGTTTTACGGGGTAGTGGTGGGCGGGCTCTCGGGAGGCGAGCAATTGTGGCAAGCTCCGGCCAAGATCGTTTTGGGAACGCTGGCGAGCGCATTGATCTGTCTGCCCAGCCTGTACGTCTTTCTGTGTTTAGGCGGTGTGGATGCTCGCTTTCGCGAAGTACTGGGTTCCTTGGTTGCGATGGTGGCGTTGTCGGCGGTGATGTTGATCGGACTGGCTCCCGTGGCGTGGGTCTTTTCGCAGTCGACAGATTCGGTGGCCTTGATGAGCGTGATGCATCTGGGCTTCTGGGGCATCGCCACGGCGATGGGGGCGCGCTTGTTGAGTCGCTTCTTGGGAAGCTCGGGAAACAGGGCAAGGTTGAAGGGTTGGATCGCGATCTACTTGCTGGTCTGCGTGCAGATGATGACCTCGTTGCGGCCCATCGTGGGACGAGCGGAGACAAGCCTACCGACCGAGAAACGCTTTTTTCTGCAGCACTTTATGGAAATGCTTGGCGAAGATGTGAACCGAGACCCAGGGATCTCGGCTCGCGGCAGGTGAGGGGGTGTCGCTTTGGGAAGCGGCTTTTATCGCGACGCGAGGTCGCTTCCTACAAGCTAATCGCGTGACAAGCACGCTCCCACACGCACGGTTATAGGAGCTTTAAAGTTCTCGGATGTGGACGTTGCGGTACCAGACTTTGTCGTTGTGGTCTTGGAGGTGGATAGAGCCGGTCCAGCTGCCGAATCCTTCGTGCTTGGCGTATTTGCTGGCGGCGAAGGCGGCATTCCAGGCGGCGCTGCCGTATTCGACTTCCAGGATCTTCTTTCCGTTTAGCCAGTGCTCGATGTGGTTCCCTTTAGCGACGATACGACCGCTGTTCCACTCGCCAACGGGCTTGATCGGCTTGTCGTCGGGAGCGGCGAAGAGGTCATAGAGCGAAGCGGCTCGGTGGCTGGGCAGCTTGCCGTCCCGGTGGTTCTCGTCGTCGAGGATTTGGTATTCGAGCCCGAGGCTGTCGTGGGCCCGATACTTGATGCCGCTGTTGCCGGCGTGGGAAATTTTCCATTCGAAGCTCAGTTCGAAGTCTTTGTATTGGGCGACTGTATTGATGCTGCCAGGACGCAAGCCTTCGCGAGCGACGATGCCGTTCTTGATGCTCCAGCCCTCGCCGATGGCACCGCCACCTGTTTTTGTCCAAGCGGAAAAGTCTCCGTTTTCGAAGAGGTCAGTTACTTGTCTTTTTTTTTTGGAGCGACGAGCTCCTTGACCTTGATGTTGCGGAAGTGGACTTCGCCTTCCTTGCCGGAGTGCACTTGGAGGCCGAAGAAGCCTTCGAAGTAGGTGTCGGTCTGGTAGTGGGCGGCGGGGATGCCGTTGACCCAGGTCTTGATGTCCTTGCCAACGGCTTTAATGGTGATGCGATTCCATTCGCCTTCCTTGAGGGCGTCGCGGACTTCCTTGTGGGCGTCAAGCCAGAGTGGATACAGCCAGCCGCCGGCTGCCTCGCCGTAGATCCCGCCGGACCAGCCGCGCTCGTTTTTCAAACCTTCCATTTCGGCTTGGGGGCCGTAGACTCGGCCGTTCTCGTCCGCTTTGGTCCGCCCTCTGAAGATAATGCCGCTGTTGCTGTCGACGGCCCAAAAGAGTTCGGCTGTGAATATGAAGTCCGTATAGTCGTCGCGGACGGTCGAGAGAAAGGTGTTCGGGGAGCCTGGGACGCAGGTGCCGACTATCTTGTCACCGGTGGGTTCGAAGGTGCAGGTGCCGCCGCGCGAGACCCAGCCATCGAGGTTTTTGCCGTTGTAGAGGTCGACGAAGCCTTTCTTGAGTTTCGGCTCCTTTTCGGTGTTGATGAGGGCGTCCTCGGGAGCGACCTTGAGGGTCTGCTTTTCGTAGCGTGCGATGTATTGCTGCTGGCTGTCCGAAACTTGACCAGCGGTAGCGATCGAAATTATGGATACGGCGACGGAGGCGAGTAGGGCGTTTTTCATTGTTCGGTATACAGGGTGTGAGGTCTTGGTGTTTAAAGGGCGTAGTATTGTTCCCAGCCTTTTCGAGGGGCGGGATCGAGAAGCGCGTTGGCCAGCTTGTTGTTGGTGATCTTTTTCCGATTGCGGCTGAACTTTAGGCTGCCGCCGAGTCGCTGGGCGATGCAGCCGAGGTTGAAGACTTGGGTTAGCGGACCGCTGATGCTGAAGGGCGATCGGGCTTGTTCCTCGCCTTTGCAGGCGCGTAGGAAGTTCAGGTAGTGGTTGGAATTCTTTTGCGGGAAGCGAGGCAGCTCGCGGCGCATGTCCATGTATTTCTCGTAGGGCAAGACCCTGAGGTAGTCCTCGTGGGAGCCGCCTTGGAAAACGAGATCCTTGGAGTAGATGATCTTGCCCGGCTTCTTTATCTCTACGGGAGCGCGGGAGGTCTTGCCGGTGGCGGGGTCCTTTTCCAGCTTGCCGTACTCTGCTTCCACCTCGGGGAGGTTCTCAGTGCCGTCGTACCAGGTCACGTCGCATTTCGGCATGTTGCCGCGTTTCGGGAAGGCGAACTTGATGGTGGAGGCCTGAGGGAAGACGAACTCGTTGGCTCCCTCGCGCTTGAGGGCGCTGATTTCCTCGGGAAGTCCGAGGTCGAGGAATTCGTGGCAGGTATCCAAAATGTGGGGACCCCAATCGCCGAATGCCCCGCTGCCGTAGTCGAACCAGCTGCGCCACTCGGCGGGGTGGAGCTTTTCGCTGTGAGGGTGCTCGGGAGCGTAGTCCATCCAGAGGTCCCAGTCCATTCCGGCGGGCACGGGTTGGCTCGGGTAGGCGGTTACGTCCTGGCCCCATCCGTGCCAGCGGCGCGGATTGTTCATATGGGCGGTGATGCGGGTGACGTCCTTGATGACGCCGGCGTCCTTCCAAGCTTTGAACTGGAAGTAATTGGCTCCGGAGTGACCTTGGTTTCCCATTTGGGTGACGACTCCGCTGCGTTTTTCGAGGTCCATGAGGCGCTCGACTTGGCCGAAGGTATGGGCGAGGGGCTTCTCGACGTAGACGTGCTTGCCCAAGGACATGGCCAGCATGGTCATGCTGAAGTGGGAATGGTCGGGGGTTGAAATGAGGACGGCGTCAATCTGGTCAGCCATCTCGTCGAAGAGCTTTCGGAAGTCGCTGAACTTTCGCGCCTTTGGAAAATTTTCCTGGATCTCGGCGGTGTGCTCGCCCTGCAGGTCGACGTCGCAGAGGGCGACGATTTCGCAAATATCGTTTTGGGCGATATTGTTAATGTTGGCCTTGCCGCGATTGCCGATGCCGATGCAGGCGAGACGGATTTTTTCGTTGGGCGTGCCGGCTCCCCAGAGCATCCGGGAGGGGAGGAAAGCGAAGGCGCCGATCGCGGCGGACGCTTTTAGGAAGTGGCGTCGAGAGAGGTCGGCGCGTGGGGAGATGGGGGCGGGTTTCATGTTTTGGACCTTGAGCCGTTTGGCGCTTGAATTCAATAGTTTATTAACTAAACAAATTGAATATTAGATTGAATGCAGGCGAAGTACGACAGAGGTGATATCAGGCGGCTAAACGCGGTAAGCGCTCTCAAGCAGCTGCGCGAGAACGGTCCCTTGTCGCGCGCTCAAATCGCGGATCGCCTCGGCCTGACGCGGGCGACCGTGTCGGCTATAGTCGCGGACTTGATCGGCGCTTCGCTAGTCACCGAGAGCCAGTACGAGGAGGGCGGCGTGGGGCGGCGGGGGATGTTGCTCGACTTGAATCCCTCTTGCGGGTCGATGGTGGCGGTGGAGTTGGACATCGACCGGGTGGAGGTCGTACTGGCGAATTTGGGCATGAAATTCCTCTGGCGGGGCGAATCGAGCCTGTCGGCCCCCGTTTCGGCAGAGGAGGGCTTGCGTCGCGCGGGGCAGCTGGTGGAGCAGGCAGTAGCCAAGTCAGCCGAGCTGGGCTTGCCTTGTTTCGGGATCGGCGTGGCTTGGGCGGGATTGGTCAAGCGGGCGACCGGGGAATTGGCCTACGGTCCGACTTCCGGCTGGGAGAGCGTAGCGATCAAGGATGAGTGGGAGGCCAAGTTCCGCTTGCCCGTTTACGTGGAAAACGAAGCCCATGCGGGGGCGATCGCGGCCCATCATCTGGGCGAACCGCGCGGGGTGCGGGACTTGATTTACTTGAGCCTGGGAGTGGGCTTGAGCTCTGGCGTTTTCGTAGACGGCGGTTTGCTGCGTGGGAGCCAAGGCTACGCTGGGCAGGTCGGACACACGCCTTTTGTCGCGGAAGGGCACCAGTGCAGCTGCGGGCGCAAAGGATGTTGGGTCACGGAGATCGGAGCCGCGGGAGTGTTGCGCAAGCTGCGAACAGCAGGGGTGGAATTGCCTTCGGGCGCTGACGGAAACCTGGACTGGATTCCGGAGATTTGCGCCATGGCGAAGGAGGGGGACTCGAGGATTCGAAATGTTTTGGCGGAAGAAGGGAGGCAAATTGGAGAAGGCCTAGCCCAGCTCATCCAAGTCTTTAATCCATCCCAGGTTGTGATTGGCGGGCATTTGAGGGACCTGCTGGTTTTGTGCGAGGAGCAGGTTCGCTCTACCTTGCGGGAGAAGGTTTTGTATCCAATGGGCAAGGAGGTCAGCGTTCTAGTGAGTGCCTCGCCAGAGGATCAGCTGATGGGGTGTTTGGCGACGGTGTTTGATGCGGTGATGCAAAACCCGATGCCAATTTCGGCAAGCTAGCCCGCTTTTGATTGAATTGACGCGGAAAGCCGCATGGCGAGCGCGCCCCCCGCAGGAACTTGCGGTCATGTGTCCGGCGATAGGGTTGACGAAAAATGCACGAAACGCTTCGAGTTGGGATCGGAGCGCATCGTTTAGACTTCTGTCCAATAGTAGCGGAAAATGGATACAGGCCTCTTTGCAGGGGGCGACTCGGCTCTTCGGCGAAGGCTTTGCTCGTCCGTCGGAAGCGTCTTCAGCGCGTCGCTCTGCTGTTGGATTGTGTGTGGCGCGGGTTGGCCCGATGGAGCCCAAGGTAAGGGGGTGATCCCTGGTACCGTACTTGGGAGGAATCGCAGGGGGCAAAGGCGGCAAGCGAGTTTGATGGGAAGGTCGATCAGCCACGGCGACCCCAGTGGTCAGACCACTGCCTTGGGTGGTCTGACCACTGGGAGCGCGGAACGTTTTTTTGGTGGGGTGGCATGGGCTCGTTTACGGGGAGCTAGTCCCGGGAGAGCAGGAGCTTTTGCAAGTAAGCTCCGACAATGGCTCCGGCAATGGGGGCGAGGATGTAGACGGTGAGCCAACCGTGTCCGTTCAGCTCGAAGGGGAGGCTGCCCCAGCCGGCTAGGCTGGAAAAGAGCCTGGGAGCGAAGTCGCGGGCTGGATTGAATCCGCCCATGGAGAGCGGCGCGAGCAGGGAAATGAGCACGGTGAGGGTCGCCCCGATGGCGAAGGGAACATAGCGTGGAAGGATGGCGCTGTTTTTCGGGTCGGTGAAGCCGAAGACCGCGAAGGCGAGCAGGCCGGTGCCCAAGAATTCGGCGAGCAGGGCGTGGGGAAGGCCGATGTGCGAACGGGCGGCTTCGGTCAGCGGCGCTCCTCCGGGATTGGGGAAGTATTCGCCGAAAATCATGGCGCTGGCTTCGCTGCCGGCTTGCCCGCGCACGATACCGTTGCTGGCCTCGAAAAGGGCGATGCCGCCTCCAAAAAGTCCGTATAAGGTGGCGGCCGCGAGGAAGGCTCCGAGAAATTGGGCGACCAAATAGAGGGGGACGCGTCGCCAGGGAAAGTCCCGCACGGTGGCGAAGGCGAGGGTGATGGCGGGATTGATGTGGGCTCCGCTGGCGCTTCCAGCAAGGAGGATGGCCACGGTGACGCCGAAACCCCAGACGATGGCGACTTGAAAGAGGCCGACTTGGGCTCCCATGGCTACGGCTGCAGCGACGCTTCCGCATCCGAAAAAGACGAGGAGGAAGGTGCCGACGAGTTCGCCTAGGAAAGCAGTGCTGTTTTTGGGAGACATGTGAGTTGCGGAAATGGGAAGGAAGGCGGCGGTTCGTTTCGCGTCGAACGGTCGAATCTCTTGCGAGCTTCGCTAGGTTTCGATTTGTCGCGAAGGATGCAAGTCCTTCGAAGGCTGCCCTTTAATCGAATCCGCCAGTGTGTGGTTTTCTATTGTTGGATTGCCTTGGAGTACAAGGGATTGCAACGATGTCGATAGTTGGAATGTTAATTTTGCCGACTCGCCCGCATGCTTCCCACCGATCCTAACGCCCCGCAACTGATTCCGAGCTGGATATTCGAGCAGGACTTTTTGGTCTTCCTCTCGTTTTTCGGATGGATGCTGGTTGGGCTTCTGGCGCTTTCCAAGCCCTTGTCCAAGAACGGGGGAGCGCGGCTGCCGTGGCTTTGGATCGGCTTCTACGCATTCTCGCAGGCGGTTTCTGACTTCTTGCGGACTTTGTCTTTTTCCGACGAGTTTTTCCGCACCTTCAACTTGGAAGTAGGCTTCGAGATGCTGGGCTACGGACTTCTGGTGGAAACGGCGATCCGCTATGCCAAGAAGGACGAAGAGCGCTACTTTTTTCCGTATTCCGCGCTGGGGGGCTTGTTTTTGGGGCTATCCATCGAAATCGGTGACCTGCTGTATACCTTGGTGGTGTCGTTTTTGGTCTCGGCTGGGGCGGTGTTTTGGGCTGGTCGCGTGTTTGCTCGGGCTGCGATGGAGGAAAAGCGGAGGGAACTCTATGCGATCGTAGCCGGTTTGGCGCTGCTGTTTCCGACATGGTTGCTGGCTCCAGGGCGCCTGGATGCGCTGATGACGGATCAGTCGGTCGCGTACGAAGATTTTCCCTACTATGGCTTCGACCTCTTGCTGCTGAGAATCGTGGCGGGGTGGACGATATTGGCCGGATTTTGGTACTATCGCTTGCAGCGCCGCATCGAGGACGTTGTGCCGCAAATCGGCAACCAGTTGCGTCTCTGGGGGCATCGAGTATTGCCGGTCGCCCTAGGCCTTGTGGTGGGGGCGAGCTTTCTGGTGACCAGCTGGAACGGGCAACGCATGAAGGATCGCATGTCGCAGGATTACCTGTCGCGCGTGCAGACTGCGGCGGTGCCTATGGACGTGGCGGAAATCGGTACGCTCGACGAGATTTTGGCGGATGGCCGTCGCCTAGACGGCGCGATTGCGGGGCAGCTGCTGGGAATCAAGCGTGTTGGCTCTGATGTTCGAAGCGTGTATTTGTGGAACGGGGACGGAGACGGAATTCGGACGGCGGCTTTCGAAACAGAACAGAGCGAGCAGCCGTTTTTGGCGAAGTCGCACCTCAAGCTCTCGGCTCTAGACGGATTCGACTCAGGGGAAGCCTTCTTGGCTGGCCCCTTTGCGGCGGGAGGCGAGTCGCTCATGTTTCTCAGCGCGCCCATACGCGACCGAAGCACCGGAGAGATCGCTTATTGGCTGGGGATCGACGTGTCCGGTGCGGCTTGGTTTCGCAACGTATCTCTTTCGCGACTACAAACGATCATCATTGCGGGGCTGATCATGGCCCTTGTGATCTTCTTCTTGTACTATCAAATCGAGCACGAGAGCGAAGCGGACCTGATTCTTGCGAAGGAGCGCGCGGAGGCGGGAGACCGGGCGAAGAGCGAGTTTTTGGCGGTGATCAGCCACGAGATCCGCACGCCGCTACAAAGCGTCCTTGGCTATAGCGATTTGCTCAAAGGGACGCGCTTGGACGAGAAGCAGCGGGCCTGTTTGGATACCATCCAGTCGGAAGGCAAAATCCTGCTTCGTATCGTACAGGACATCTTGGACTTCAGTAACCTGCGCAAGGCGAGCTTCCAATTGGAGTACGGACCGGTGCGGCTGCGTCGTTTGATCGAGGAAACCTTTCGTACTATCAAGCCGATGGCGGATCGCAAGGGCCTGAAGGCTCATCTCGAGATCACTCAAGAAGTGCCCGAACTCGTGAAAGCAGACGCGGTTCGATTGCGGCAAGTATTGCTCAACCTGTTTGGAAATTCGGTGAAGTACACCGAGGAAGGGGAGGTTTTTCTCAAAGCTTTCGTCGACGATAAGGATGACGCGCTTCCCTTGAAGTTCGAGATTTTGGATACAGGTGTGGGGATCAAGGAAGCCGACTTGGTCCGCTTGTTCGAACCGTTTATCCAACTGGAACATTCCAGCAAATTCCCCCGCGAGGGCGCGGGTCTGGGGCTCGCCATCGTTAACCGCATCGTGGAGCTGATGGGAGGCCGTATCGACGTGCAGAGCGAAGTGGGCAAGGGCTCTTGCTTTACCGCGTCTTTCGCCTTCGAAGCTTTGGAGCTCGAAGCGGGCGAATCGAATGAGCTAGCCGGGACTGAGGTAGAGGAAGAGGACGAGTTCCCCATGGGACAGCTTTATCCCCTAAAGATTTTGGTGGTCGACGACAACCCGATGGTGCGGCGGCTTATCTTGCAGTACTTGGAGGCCTTGGGCTACGAGGCTGACGAGTGCGATGGAGGGCAAGTTGCTGCGGACCGGGGTCTGGAATATGACCTGCTGATCATGGATCTTCGCATGCCAGGGGTCGATGGCCCGACGGCTGCGAGCATGTTACGGGAGAAGGGGGGCGCTGCCGAGCGACCATGGATCATCGCGGTTTCCGCCTCGCTGCAAGAAGACGAGGTCAAGCGGGCTCGCGATGCGGGCGTGAACGACTTCTTGGGTAAGCCATTCTACGCTGGCCAGCTGGGGGAAACGATTGAAGCGATCGCTTGGATCGAAGAGAAGCGAGTTGATCCGGATTCAATCGTCGGAGAGAGCGCAGCAGCCGCCCCGGAGCCTGAGCATGTACCTTTGTTCATTGGCCCTGCCAGGGAGGAGGAGCCAGAGGAGGAAATCGAGCCAGCAGCGAAGCCTGCGATCCCGCAAACGGTATTTGGCGGAATCGACAGCTACCCCGAAGAAGCGGTCAAGGCGGCGGTAGCCGAAGTGTATTCGAAACACCGTGACATGGAAGCGAGCGCGCAGAAGGGCGATTGGTTTATGGTCAAGGAGGATGCTCATTACTTGGCCAATACAGCGATGGCACTCGGAATTGATCAGCTGTATTTGGATTCCAAGGACGTGGAGAACGCGGCCCTTGCGGAAGACGCGGAAAAGGTCGCCAAAGGCCTATTGGAGTTGAAGCTGAACTTCGAGGCTTGGGAAAGCGACGAGTAGGAGGGGAGGGAACGCTGCGTGTTGAAAGGGTGGGGACAAGGTGGTGCCGCGCGCAGCGACACGTTCACTCATCCCTCCACTACGCTCCCTTGGGGCGGAAGGCTTTCATGACTGCCTCGTTGGTTTCGAAGCGGGCGCCACCGATGAGATCGATGCAGTAAGGGATGGCTGGAAAGACGGCTTCCAGGTTCTCTCGGATGGCTTTAGGCTTGCCGGGCAGGTTGACGATAAGGCTGTGGCCTCGGGTGCCAGCGGTTTGGCGAGAAAGGATGGCGGTGGGCACGTACTTGAGCGAGGCGCTGCGCATCAGTTCGCCGAACCCCGGTAGCATCTTTTCGCAAACGGCTTCAGTGGCTTCGGGGGTGATGTCGCGGGGAGCGGGGCCCGTGCCACCTGTCGTTACGATTAAACTACAGCCTTCCTCGTCGGCAAATTTCTTGAGAGTGGATTCGATTTGCTCCTGTTCGTCGGGAATGACGGCGTAGGAGGTTTCGAAGTCGGTGACGAGCCACTCTTTCAGGATTTCCAAGCAGGCCTTGCCCGGGATATCTTCGTAGATGCCTTGGGAGGCGCGGTCTGAGATGTTGATGACGCCGATGCGGGGACTATAGGGGGACATATTTTTTTTCGCAGATTGCTCAAACGGGTTCAGTGGTAGGCTTTAAGTCATTGGTTGTGACTAGTTGCGGAGTAATCGGAAAATCTTTAGCGTACGCTTCTTCGAAGTCTCTTTATTGGCTTCAGTAGCTGTATGCTCCTCGCTTATTCGAAGAAATTCACTTTGTGTCCGATCCTCCCAGAACTTGATTTCTATCCAAGCGAGGGAGTTCGATATCCATTGAAGAGGGAGACGGTTGATTACTCTATGCTGAAAATTATCTGTGGTGAGCATCGCTGCTCTAATGCTTCTTAGGCGTAACATGCTGTATAAGAAATATCCTGCTCCAACTCCGCTAAGGAATAATGTGACGTTCAGAATCCTTCTGAGAATGGTAAGTGGGAAGTTGCCGAGTCTATGCTCTTGAAGGTACTCAAAATCTTCTTTATCCCATAGGAAATCGTAGGCGACTAATATTGTTCGCTGACATGTGTCTCTCCATACTCTGGGAAGAATTCGTATTGTTCCGGTTATCCAAGATTTTTGAGAAATCTTATTGCATAACCAGATTATGAATACGGCAGGAGAAGCAGCTGCTTTGTAGGTGATTTTAAACGCATAAAATTTAACTGGTGCTCGAATCGCAAGCATCGTCGGGGTTAGTACGAGAGTTAGGACAGTAGCAAACGCAAGCCCGTAAGCAATGGAGCTAGCGAGTTGAGTCCACCATTGGGTCGATGGCGCTCCAACGGAAACGTGTCTACTGACGAAGTCCAAGTTGATGGCGAAAACCATGGGGACGAGGCCCAAAATCGTAGTGACTGTAGTAAGAAGGACCGGTCGTAATCTTTGGGCAGAGGTCAATAATGCTGCTTGAATCGGATCGTTTATAGATTTGCGGTGATGATTAAAGGTGTCGATGAGGACGATGTTGTTGTTGACCACGATGCCGGCGAGGGCGATGACGCCGATGCCATTCATGACGATCCCGAAGGGCTGTTCGGTGATGAGCAGTCCGATAAAAACGCCGAAGGTGGAGAAGAGCACAGCAGTGAGGATGAGTCCGCTTTGATAGATGCTGTTGAATTGGGTGATGAGGATGATGGCGATGGCGAAGACCGCGATGACGAAGGCTTTCTCGAGGAAAAGCATGGCTTCTTGCTGTTCTTCGTCTTCTCCACGGTAGTCGATCTTAACATGGGAAAAATCGATACCGGAGTTGGGTAGCCAGTCTTTCAACTCTTGCACCATTTGGGCGGGCTGGACGCCGTCCTCGACTTCTGCTGCAACGGTGTAGACGCGACGCTGCTCGACGCGATCGATCTTTTGCACGCGGGGCGAAGCTTTTTGTGTGATGAAATTGGATACGGGAGCGAGCCCGGAATCGGTGACAACTTTGAGTTGGCTGAGTTGATCGAGGTTACGTTCGTCGAAAGGGTAGCGGGCTCGGATTTCGACTTCATCGTCGGCGTCGAGCGGACGGTACTCCCCAATTTCGACGCCGTTGGTGAGCATTTGGATTTCGTTGCCGATGAGGGTGATGTCGGCTCCGTAGCGGGCTGCTTCGGTGCGGTCGACGGTCACTTCCCATTCGAAGCCTTCCACGCCGCGGGTGTCGGTGACGTCGATCAGCCCCTCGGTGGCTTCGAACTTGTCGACTACGATTTGGGTGGCGGCTTTCAGTTCCTCTGGGAAAGGAGAGCTGAGCTGAATTTGCACCGGTTTGCCGACGGGTGGGCCGGCGTCGGGCTTGGCGAATTCGATATGAATACCAGCAAGGTCCGCGGTACGTTGGCGAATCGTGTCAAAGATTTCTTTCGCCTTGGGGCGGCTTTCCCAGTGGGTGAATTCGAATTGAATGATACCGATGGTGTCCTCTGGCACGTTTTGAGCCCTCAGTTCAGGATCGGCTCGGGAGTAGAGGTATTTGAGGCCATCCACATCTTGGATACGGTCTTCGACTTGCTTGACCAGCAGGTTGGCTTCGTCGACGGAGAGGTTGCCGCGGGCGCGGATATTCATGCTGGCGAACTCCGGTTCGACCTCGGGAAAGAACTCGATGCCCTTGCCGAAGAAGCCGTAGACGACGAGGACTCCAATGAAGAGGCCCACCAAGGCGAAGAGCTGCAGGATGGGGTGGCGGATGACGCTATTGAGAAAGCGGGCGTAGGCGCCGGTGAAGCCTTTGAGTTGGGTCAAATCTGCCTTCTTTGCCCCGTCGAGGGCGTCGAGGGCGTCGTTGTCGGAATTGTTGGCCTTGCCGAAGATGGCCCCGAGGGCGGGCACGAATATGAGGGCCATGGCAAGCGAGGCGCTGAGGGTGGCGATAAGGGTTATGGGCAAGTATTTCATGAACTCGCCGGTGATGCCGGGCCAGAAGAGCAGCGGGGCGAAGGCGGCGAGAGTCGTCAGGGTGGAAGCGATGATGGGCAGGGCCATTCGCTTGGAGGCCTCCGCGTAAGCCCTGCCTTTGGGCAGGCCTTCGGCCATCTTGCGGTCGGCGAACTCGGTGACCACGATGGCGCCGTCCACCAGCATGCCCACGGCCATGATAAGGGAGAAGAGGACGACGATGTTTACGGTGAAGCCGATGGCATAGAGGAAGAGCACGCCAGCAAGGAAGGATCCTGGGATGGCGATTCCGACGAGGAGGGCGGAGCGCACGCCGAGGGCAATGATGACGACGATCATCACCAGCAAGATGGCGCTGATGACGTTGTTTTGCAGGTCGAGCAGCATGTCGCGGATGCCGATGGACTTGTCTTGGGAGTAGGTGACGGTGAGGTTGTCGGGCCAGAGGGGGCGGGTGCTTTCTACCAGCTCTTTCACTGCAGCAATGGTGTCGAGGACGTTTTCGCCGGCGCGTTTGGAGACTTCGATGCCGATGGAGGGTTCGCCGTTGAGGCGGGCGTAGGCGGCGCGGTCCTTGAAGGTGCGGCGAACGGTGGCCACGTCGGCGAGTCTGATGACCTTGTCCCCGTCTCTCTTGACGGGAATGTCCATTACCTCTTGGGCGGTTTTGAAAAGCCCGGGGACTTTGACTGCGAATCGGCCCTCGCCTTTGTCCATGTTGCCGGCGGCGACGATCTTGTTGTTGCGGGAAATGAAGGTGATGATCTCGCCTTGGGAGAGGCTGTAGGAGCGCAGCACGGTGGGGTCGATGATGACTTCGACCACCTCTTCCCGGTCGCCGATAACGCGAGCTTCCAGCACTTGGCCGATGCTTTCGATTTCGTCGCCGAGGTCTTTGGCGATTTTCGTCAGGGCGCGCTCCGGCACGTCTCCGGATAGGGTGATGACGATGACGGGAAACTGGGAGAAATTGATCTCGTGCACGGTCGGTTCCTCGGCGGCCTGAGGGAGCTCGGCGTTGGCGAGGTCGACCTTTTCCCGCACGTCGGCGAGAGCGGTGTCGGGATCGAATCCAGCGTCGAACTCAAGGGTGACGGAGGCCGAGTTCTGGGAGGCGGTAGCGGTCATCTCCTTCACGCCTTCTACGCTGGAGAGCTCTTGCTCCATGGGGCGGACGAGGAGTCGCTCTGCGTCTTCCGGCGAAATGCCTTCCATGTACATGGAGACGTAGATGGTGGGAATGGTGATGTCCGGGTCGGACTCCTTGGGGATCTTTATGTAAGCGAAGAGGCCGGCCGCCAAGATGAAGAAAAGCGTCAGGTTGACCGTGCGCTTGCGACTGAGAATGAGTTCGATCACTGCGTGTAGGGAGTGGGAGAGTTGGGTCCTAGCTGCTAGGTGGCGAGAAGGGATTTGGTTCGCTCGGGGAATCGCGGCGCAAGGCCGCTTCCCACGGATCCTGCATTATCATTGGATGCTGCTTTCTTCGACGGGGGCGACGGTGGCCCCGGGAACGACGAAGCCTTGGCCTACGGTGATGAGGGTGACTTGTTCCGGAAGGCCGCTGACCCAGACGCCATCGTTGTCGGTGCCGACGATTTGGGTTTTGTGGAAGCTGACCACGTTTTGCTCGTCGATGGTCTTCAGGCCGAGCTCGCCGTTGGTGTCGGCGCTGAGGAAGAGGATGGCAGGAGTTACCTTGTGTGCCATCTGGGTTGCGGTGGTGGCGACGATGTCGGCGGTCATTCCGGCTTCGAAGGAGAGGTTGGGGTTGTCGAACTCGAACTCCACGGTGTAGGTGCGCACGGCGGAGTTGGCAGCTTTTGAAAGGTAGCGGATACGACCCTCGAGCGTCTTGTCGCCGATCTTGGCGACGGCGGGGGAATCGGAGTCGATCTGTTGGATCTCGCGTTCGGTGGCTTCGGCAGTCACGATCATGGGATCGAGGGCGAGGAAGTGGGCGAGGGGATCGCCGACGGCGACGTATTCGCCTGTTTCCACGAGTCGATCGTTGAAGACGCCATCGTAGGGGGCGGTGAGGGTGGTGTTTTCCAAGGCGATTCGGGTGGCGGCGAGGGTGCTCTTGGCGTTGGCGAAGGCGGCGGCGGCTTCGGCGAAGCGGGTTTCGGATTGGTAGCCGCTGGAGCGGAGCTTTTGGGCGGCTTCGAATTCCATCTGCCTTTGGGCCAGCACGGCCTCGGCGGCTTCGAGCTGCTCGGGAAGGTTTTTCGGGTCGATCTTGATGAGGGGATCGCCGGCTTTGACCTGTCCTCCGCGTGGAGCGACGATTTGCAGGATTTGTCCGCCGACCTCCGCTTTGAGCACGCTTTCGCGGGAGGGAAGGGTTTTGCCGCGCAGGGTAAGCTTGGCTGCGAACTCCTCGGCTCGCGACTCCCGCACCCGTACGCTGGGAAGCGGCTTCTCCTCTGCTTTCTCCGCTTGGGCGGCAGCGGCGTCCTTTTGGGCATCGGTTTTCGCTCCGATGGATCCGAACAGCATCCAGAGGGTAAGTATGACGACGATGAGGGTCGCGATCGTGAGGTTGGTTTTCATCAAATGGCTAGGTCAGAGGGAAATGGCGAATCGGAGGTTAGCTTGATTCAGCCTCCCTTACGCAAGGAGGATTCGAATGGTTACGAAAAATGACTGCAGCTTGCGACAAAGGGGCTCAACTTTCTTTTTGCGAGATTGACAGTACAACCCCGCGCAACTGGGGTTCTCTCTAGAAAAGTTTGCCTCTCGTTAGGGGCGGGTTGCGTTACCATAATGAAAGAGCACGATTTTACGGAAGTTGTTAGCCTCATCGTCAAAGAGGATCCGCGCTATGCGAAGAACGGTTACCTCTTTCTGCAGAAGGCCTTGAACTTCACCATAGACCGGGAGCGCAAGCGTCAGGGCAAGGTAGTTACCAAGGCGGCCAAGCGGCACGTTTCGGGCCAGGAGCTCTTGGATGGGATTCGCGAGTATGCGCTAGACCAATACGGACCGATGACCTACTACATTCTAACATCCTGGGGGATAACGAGATGTGAGGATTTTGGCGAGATGGTTTTTAACCTGATCGAATACGGCGTCTTCAGCAAAAACGAGAACGACGCCCGGGAAGACTTCGCCGCCACCTATACTTTCGAAGAGGCATTCGAAAAGCCCTTCAAACCGAAGAAACGTTTCCTCAAGCGTCCCAGCTACCGCTCGATCGATTCGCTCTAAGCGAGCGACCGGCGAGTCTGGAGTGTGGATCGTTCTGAGCAGCGTAACCGTTTTTTTAATTTGCATTGCGGACGACGTGGAAGTCGTCCCTCCAAAGTCTTATCGCTATGATTGATTCTCCTAATAATCGCTCGCTGGACGCGGGACAGGCTATGATCGCTCCTCTGATGAAGGAGCCGGTTCACCGCTACCTCTTGGAAAACGGGCTCACGGTTTTGCTGAAGCCCGACAACGCTTCGCCAGTCTGCTCGGTGCAGGTTTGGGTGAAGACCGGCAGCATGCACGAGGATCGTTTTCTTGGTTCCGGCATTTCCCACTTTGTCGAGCACATGCTCTTCAAGGGAACGGATAAGCGTCCGGGCAAGGAAATCGCCCGCCTCGTGCACGAGTCCGGCGGGTATATCAACGCTTACACCACCTTCGACCGTACCGTCTACTACATCGACATGCCGGCCGAGAATGCGGAGGTCGCTCTCGACGTTTTGGGCGATTCGGTCTTCGCCTCGACATTTCCTGCGGAGGAGGTCGACAAGGAACGCGAAGTGATCAATCGGGAAATAGCCATGGGCGAGGACGACCCCGACAGCAAGGTCATGCATTCGCTCTTCGAGACTGCGTTCAACAAGCACACCTACCGCTATCCAATTATTGGATACAAGGACGTGTTTAACAAAATCTCGCGCAATGACCTCCTTGACTACTATCAGGAACGCTACGTGCCCAACAATGCGGTGCTGGTGGTATCCGGCGATTTCCAGGTCGCGGACATGCGAGCTGCGGTGGAAAAGCACTTTGCCGCCTACCAGCGTCGCTCCTTGGCGCCGGTCTATTTGCCGGAAGAGCCGCTCCAGCTTTCGGAACGTCGCTCGGACCTCTACGAAGACGTGCAAATCTCAAGGGTCGCGATGGGCTTTCAAGTCCCGGGTTTGACGCATGCGGACACGCCGGCTCTCGATGCCTTAGCTCTCGCGTTGGGAAGCGGGGACAGCGCTCTGCTGTACCAGCGCTTGCGCGAAGAAAAGCAATTGGTCCACCATGTCGATGTGTCGAATTGGACCCCTGGAAATGTGGGCGTGTTTTATGTTTCCATGGTTTGCGACCCGGACAAGCTAGAAGCTGCCTTAGAGGAGATGCGCAGCTATCTGGAGTCGCTTCAGGAGGAGGATTTTCCTCAAAAGATCGTGGAGAAGGTGCGGCGCCAGCTGCTGGTGACGGAGATCAATACTCGAAAGACGGCTTCCGGACAAGCTTCTCGGCTGGGCACGGCTGAAGTCGTAGTGGGAGATATCGGCTACGCGAAAAACTATTTGAACCGGATCTCTCAGGTGACGAGTTCCGATCTGAAACGTGTGCTTGATTCGTGGATACGTTGGGAACGATTGACGACGGTGACACTCAATCCCAAGGAGGAACTCGGAAAAGTAACGACCTTGGAGGGGCAAGAAAAAGCGTCTTTGGACTTCGAGGAATCGGTCTTGCCCAATGGCTGCAAGGTTTTGCTGCGCGAAAACAAGCGCCTTCCAAATTTGCACATCCGTGTGGCTTTGCAGGCCGGAGCTCTTTACGAGCCAGCTGGCAAGCAAGGCCTGACGGCTTTGTTGTCGACGATGATGACCAAGGACACGGAAAAGCGCAGCGCTTTGGAAGTCGCCGAGGCGATCGAAGGCGTGGGAGGAAGTTTCTACGAGTTCTCCGGGAACAATAGTCTAGGTTTTGCGATGGAAGTGTTGCCTTCCGATCTGGACCTAGCGCTTGACCTTTTGGAGGAAGCCTTGTTGCGCCCCCGTTTTGACGAGGATGTCTTTGCGATTGAGAAGGACTCGCACATTGCAGGCATCAAGGAGCACCTCGACGACATCGTCACGTCTGGTCGTCGTGCCCTGCGCAAGAAATTCTTTGGGGCCCATCCGTTTGGAGTTAGCGGTAGTGGTGATCTGGATACAGTTGAGTCCATCACTTTGGAAGACGTGAAGTCATTCTGGAAGCAGGTCGTGGTAGGCGGAAACGTGACGATAGGCGTTTCTGGGCACTTCGATGCGACAGAGCTGAAGGCGAAGCTAGAGGCGTTGCTCGAGAAGCTGCTTCCTGCAGCGCTGCCAAAGCGGGAGGTCGAATTCGCAAAACCTGCAGAGCCGGGCGTGCATCGCGAGTTCATGGACCGCCAGCAAGCTATCGTTTTCCATGCTTACCCCGGTCCAGGACTGAAGGCGGACGACTATTTCGTGTCCGAGGTTGCGGATGAGCTGTTTTCGGGGATGTCGAGCGAGTTGTTCGATCGTGTTCGAGAGAAGCTTAGCTTGGCCTACTTTGTTCGCTCTTCGCGTATCGTTGGGTTGGATACGTCGATGTTCTATTTTTATGCTGGTACATCGCCAGAGCGATTTGAGGAAGTAATTGTCGAACTGGATCGCGAAACCCGTCGCGTGATGGACGGTGTTGCGGAGGACGAGTTGGCTCGTTGCAAGAAGCGGCTCAAGGCGGCCAAGCGAATGAGCATGCAAACCAACTCCAGCTGCGCGAGCCAAGCTGTACTGAATGCGACCTACGGCCTTCCTGCCAACGAGTGGCGAATCTATGACGAGAAGATAGATGCGGTATCCGTAGATTCGCTACGCGAGTTCGCGAAAAACTATTTCGCCGCGGAGAATCGCGTGGAGCTCGTGATCGGGCCCAAGCGTTAAGGCGGCTTCCTATCGACCTTCCTCGCTGGCTAAGCGAGGAGGGTATTCTTCTGAGGATTCGTGAGTGTTGACCTCGCGGACGATCTATGGAGCTTAGGTTTTATGTTGCTCGCTCTTTCCCGGTCCGCTCGATCCTCGGTTGTGTTCTTTGCGTTTTTCCTTGGAGGCGATTGCATCGATACGGAGCTTCACGCAGTAGGGCAAGTGGCTGAGAAGGTCTCCTCTGCTGTCGAAGAAAAGTTGCTTCAAGCGTCAGCTCTGCAAGCGTACGGATTGGCGCGAACGGACGAGGAGCGGATCTCTGCGTTGGCCGTTTTGGAACCTCTGGCTGAAAAAGGAGACCTTAACGCTATCCTTGTGGTGGCGGGGCATTATTCCCTTTACCCGACTAGCGAAGCGGATCTTCGCAAGTCGTTCGAGCTCTACCTTCGAGGCGCGGAGTCCGAGGATCCGACCTGCCTGCTTTTGGTGGGCGTAAAGTACGGAGCGGGCGAGGGAGTGGAGGAGGACCGGGAAAAAGCCTTCGCTTTTTTAGATCGCGCCATCGAGGCGGGTTCTGCAGAGGCCTACAAGGCCAAGGCGCATTTGTTGTTGAAGCCTGAAACTTTTGAGGAGGCGAAAGCTCTTTTGTGGAGAGCCTGCGAATTGGGGGTGGTTGATGCCCACGCGTACCTCGGGGACATCTTCTACTACGGCGAGTTTTGTGAGGCTGATCCTGTATTGGCTCTCGCTCACTTCGAAAAAGCGATGGAGGGCGGAGATGCTTATTCGGCGGTGATGGTAGGCGACTGTTATTTGCAAGGATTGGGTGGGGGCAAGGACAGCTCCAAGGCTTATTCCGCATTCATCCGGGCCAAGGAGTTGGGAGATGCGAGGGCCTGGAACCGTCTCGGGCGAATGTACCTGTTTGGGGAGGGGGTGAGTTTCGACATTGAGTTGTCGGTTGCCCATTTCAGGAAAGGAATCGAAGTAGGGGATCGGGAGAGTATGATTTGGCTAGGTGTGGCCTATTCTGTACCCGGAGCCGACTTTGAGGATACCGAAGAGTGTTTTCTCTGGACCTATGTCGCGGGAGAAATGGGAGTCGAGACGGCGCGCAGCCACAACCAAGATTTGGCTGCTTATCTGAGTTCCAAGGCTCGAGAGGAGCTTAAAGCCAAGGCTGCCCCGATAATCGCTCAGCTCAAGGAGGGCGCTCCTTGATTCCGATTGCTCAGAAGCTCACGAGTGCAGCAGTTTGGCGGCGACTCCGAAGCGGAGGTTGAATTCAGTGAAGTAGAGGCGTTCGCAACCGAGGTGTTTGAGAGACGCCTCCAGGGTGGCCATCGCAGTTGGAAAAATGTCGGCTCGGCTGGCGGGAATTCCGTATTTCTTGACCCGTTCGTTGAGGGGCAGGTCGCAAATGTGATGGGCGATCTTGCGGAACTCCTTGAAGTGGAGTCCTCCATCCAGCTTTTTTCCGCTTAAGGCTTCCGCGAGGTGCTTGGCTGCTCCTCCGGTGAGCACCGCAACCTCGGAAGGACTGGAGTTCGCGGGAAATTTGGACGCGAGCCAGCATTCTTTAACGTAGTTGGTGATCTTGGCGCGATTGCTGGAGTCCAAGGGGACCTCGCGGTTGGCGATCAGCATGGAAGCGAGTCTCACGGACCCGAGTTGCAGGCTTTGGGCGTCCCTCAGTCTCCCGTTCAGAAACTGGATACACTCGAGGCTTCCTCCTCCGAGGTCCAGAAGTGAAAAGGAATCGAGGTGCGATAGTGCGGGGTCGCACTTGAGGGCCTCGCCGATGAAAGCGGCTTCCTCGTCGCCGGAAAGGATACGCAGCTCGTGGCCGCAGGCTTTCTCCACGGCGTTCACGAATTCCTGCTTGTTGGAGGCGTCCCGTACCGCGGAGGTGGCGACGATGCAAAGGGAGTCGCAGTCGGCTGCGGCTTTGACGAGGCGGGCGATGGCGGCTGAGCCACGAGCAATCGCTTCTTTGTCAATAACAGGAGGGTGTCCTGTCATGCCTTCGCCAATACGCGTTTCTTCGACCACGAAGGTAACTTTTTCGGCGGGCAGGGTCTTGCCCGGTTTTGCGATCAGCAGTTTGATCGTGTTGGAACCTACGTCGATGACGCCGACTGATTTCATGCGGGAGATAGGGATTTGTTTTTGCCCAGGATAGCTTCGAAGGAAGGTGTGGAGTTTGCGGCGTGGCGGCGCTTGCCAGCCTTACAATTCGTATCCGTCGGGAGCGATGAGGACGACGAATTCGCCTTTCTTGCTGGCGGTGGCCATTTGTTCGCGGATTTGGGAAATGGGGCCGCTGCGGATGGTTTCGAATTTCTTGGTGAGCTCGCGGCCGATGCAGACTACGCGCTGGGGACCGAGCACGTCTTCAAGTTCGGCGGTCATCTTCTCGATGCGGTGGGTAGATTCGTAGAGCGCGATGGTGTGCTTGAAATCTCGATACTCTTCGAAGAAGCGACGGCGGGCGGCTGACTTGGGTGGTAAGAATCCGGCGAAGAAGAAGGCATCGGTGGGGAGTCCGCTGACGCTAAGGAGGGACGTTAGGGCGCAGGCTCCGGGCACGGGGATGACGGGGAGACCGAGCCGTTGGCATTCGCGAGCCGCTCGAAAGCCGGGATCGGAGATGGCGGGAGTTCCGGCGTCGGACACGAGGGCGACGGATTCGCCAGCTTGCAGTTTGGCTACGATGGAGTCGGCGGCCCGTTTTTCGTTGTGGTCGTGGTAGGCGAAAAGAGGGCGGCGTATGTCGAGTCGCGTGAGCATTGCCCCCGTGGTGCGGGTGTCCTCGCAAGCGATGCAGTCGACCTTGGAGAGCAGGGCGAGGGCGCGTTCAGAGATGTCGGCGAGGTTTCCGATGGGAGTGGCGACCACGTATAGGTGGCCGGGTTCGGGAGTGAGGGAGGGATTGTCGGAGGACATTTCTGTTAAGGCGCGGACTTGTGACGCCCGCGGAGCGGAGGTCCCGCCTTGTTTGAGTTTTGCAAAAAAAAGTCGGATCCCTTGCGAGATCCGCTACTTGTTTTCGAATCTCATGGGAGATTCTTTCCAGTGGATGCTGATTTTAGTTGCTGCCCATGCCGGGAACGCCGCCTTCCCAGTCCTTTGGACGGCTCCAAGGAATGGTGGACTCGTCTGGGTCGGCGCAACCGGTGACGTAGAAAAGGGACGCGATGCTCGCGGCAGCGAGGATGATGGAGATGAACTTTTTCATGCTTGTAGAAGTCAGTTGAGGCTGGAGACGGAGTCTCCTGTTTGCGGAGTCTTGACCAAGGACTCTGGCAGAACTCGGGCGATGCTCAAGTTTTCCTTCACCTCGGTGACCTGTATTTTGGCTATAGGTGTGTCAGCGTGCTGAACGTAAAGTTCATTCTGCAGGCGCACGCCGTCGCTGTAACCGATGTCCAAAACGACGAAGGAGGCGCCTTTCCCCACGGTGAGCACGTTGCCCCGGAGGGAGGGATCTGCCGGGATCGAGCTTGGAAGGATTGAGCTAACTTGTTGCAGGGGTTGGGTTTGCTGGAGCTCGAGGACTTGTCGCTCGAGGTTGGCGATGGCGAGCTCGTAGTTGGCGATTTCCTCTTGGGGTACGCTGGTGGCCTTCAGGACATTTACCTCTTGGGTGAGGCGGCTGTTTTCTTTTTGCAGGCGGCGCTCGGCGATCTCCTGGGCGTCGCGCTCGTCGGCGAGGCGCTTGTTTTCGCGTTGGATTTGCAGGAGCTGATTGTTGGCGAGCAGGGAATCGGCGGTGAGCTTCTGGATTTCGTCGGCTTGGGCGGCTAGGGTTTCCGCTTGGGCGGCGTTCTCCTTCTGCAGCTTTTGCACGCGAGTCCTTTCGGCTTTCAGGGAAGCGTTTAGGGACTGGAGGTTGGTATCGAGGGACTGGTACTCGTTCTTGGCGAGAAAGTAGAACACGCCGGCTGCGATGGCTCCGAGAACGGCCAAAGCTTGTAGGGTGCGGGTGATTACTTTCATTGCGGGTAATGCTAGGTTTCTGCTTTTGCGGAGGAAAGCTGTTTTTTCGCGGACAGTGCCGCCTGTTATATAGCTTGAGGGCGGGGGCGGGTGAGTTTGGCGATTTCGGCCATGATGCGGTCGGCTACGATTTGGTAGCGCTCCTTGCCGGCTTCGCGGCCGGGGTCGTAGGCGGATGGGGGAAGCGGCTTCCCGTAGCGCATGTGCACGCTGAGGTTGAAGTTAGGCAAGACCTTCCCTTTGGAGAGGACCTTGTTGGAATTGAAGATGCGGCAGGGGATGACAGTCGCTTGCGACTTGGCGGCGATGAGTCCGATGCCGGGTTTGGCGGCTTGCAGCTTGCCGTCGGGGCTGCGGGTTCCTTCGGGAAAGAGGGAAAGCAGTCCGCCGTTTTTGAGGGTGGAGAGGGTGGCTTTCATGGCCTTGATGTCAGAGTCGCCGTCACGGTCGACGGGAATGGTCCCTACGCTGTCGAGCCACCAGCTGGCGGCTTTGTTGAACCAGAGGGTTTTACGGGCAAAAAAGTTGATATGGCGGCGAAGCAGGCAGCCGATGAGAGGCGGGTCGAAGTGGCTGGCGTGGTTCACGGCGAGGATGACGCCGCCTTTGGCGGGGACGTTGCGCATGCCTTCCACGTCGCCGATGAGGAGCTGGCTGAGGACTCCGGCCGCGAAAGTCTTGCTGGCGTGGTAGATGGTTGGCGAGTAGGGAGCGGGCATATTATTGTAGGTAAGCCTTGGATACGAGGTCTGAGACGTGTTCGACCACTTCTTCGAGCGTCATTTCGGAGGAGTCGACGAGGGTGGCCCCCTCGGGGATGGACAAGGGGGCTGTCTTGCGGCTGCTGTCCATTTGGTCGCGCTTTTCGATGCTGTCGCTAAGACCTTCGGCAGCCCGGCGGGCGGCTCGCTTGGCGGGGTCGGCGTAGAGGTAGAGGCGCAGGTCGGCGTCGGGGAAAATGACGGAACCGATGTCGCGGCCTTCCATGATGAGTCCGGCGAAGCCCTCTTCGCGGGCGATGTTCGCTTGGTCGCGTTGGTAGTCGAAGAGGAACTTGCGCAGTTCGGGAATGGCGGCGTATTGGGAGACGTTGGCGTTGACCTCCTCGCTGCGGATGGATTCGTCGGGTATCCAGTCGTTGACTACGATGTAGGCGGAGTTTTCGTCGATGTAGGTGCCGAGTTCTAGCTTTGCGAGCGCGGCGTCCATGGCGGGGCCTGCTTCGGGAGCGACACCTGCTTCGAGGAGCTTGACGGTGGTCGCTCGGTAGAAGGAGCCGGTATCGACGTGCATGAGGTCGAATTTGCTGCTGAGGGCGCGGGAAGTGGAGCTTTTGCCAGCGGCAGCCCCTCCGTCGACGGCTATGATGATGAAGTCTTTTTTGGACATGTGACGAGTGGCGAGTGGGATCGGGTGGGTGCGGCGTGGCGCAAGCGCCAGCCCTACTGGGCGGAATTGATCGAGTCTTGTCTCAGCTTTTCCAATACTTGGAAGAAGTCTGGGAAGGTCTTTTTGCAGCAGGTTGGGTCTTCGACCTGCAGCCAGGGCTGGCCGTTGCCGAGAGCGTCGTAGCAGCCGAGGATGCCGAAGCTCATGGCCACGCGGTGGTCGTGGTAGGTGGCTACGGTGCCGGGCTGGAGGGGGCGCGGGGTAATGGAGAGAGAGCCCTCGGTCTCTTTGACTTCTTGTCCGAGGAGTTGCAGGCCGTCAGCCATGGCGGCGATGCGGTCGCACTCTTGGTGGCGGGTGTGGCCGATCTCTTCGATGGTGGTGGTGCCGTTGAAAAGCGGCGCTACTGCTGCGGCTGTGAGGAAGGTGTCGGAGTAGGGGTAGAAGCTGCCTTCGAGAGATTCGGGCTGAGCTCCAGGCTCGTAGTGCACGGTGGCGGAGGTTTCGTTCCACACCACGTAGGCTCCGGCTTCCTCCATGCGGCCGGCGAAGGCGATATCCCCTTGTAGCGATTCTTTGGTGACGCCATGGATTTCGAGCTCGCCGGTGACCGCGACGGGTAGGGCGAAGAAGTAGGAGGCGGCGGAGGCGTCGCCCTCGACGAGGTAGCCGTCGGGCTTGGCTTGGTAGGGGGTGTGGTGCTTAATGGAGTAGCCTTCTTCCGAGGCGGCAAGGGCGGACTTTGGCACGCCGAACTGCTTGAGCATGGCGAGGGTCATGTCGATGTAGCTGCGGCGCACGGAGGTGTCTTCCATGACGATTTCGATGCCCTTGGAAGCGTAGGGGGCGGCCATGACGAGGGCAGATACGAATTGGCTGGAGGATGAGGCGTCGATGGAGGCGCGTCCGCCGGCGAGTCCGTTGGAGCGGATGCGCAGCGGGGCGAATCCGTCGGTGGTTTCGATGTTGGCTCCGAGTTGGTTGAGCGTCTCGGCGAGGTCGGCGATCGGACGCTTACGCATTTGCGGGACCCCGTCGAGAGTGTAGTCGCCTCCTTTGCTGAGGCAGAGGAATGCGGTGAGGAAGCGGGCGGAGGTGCCTGAGTTGCCGACGAAGAGCTCGGCTTGTTTGTTGGGAATTTGGCCGGAGAGCCCGACTACGCGAATGGTTTTAGCGGCCGGGTCGGGCTGCACGTCGAAGCCTAGGTCTTGCAGGGCATTGACCATGATTTCGGTGTCTTCAGAGAAGAGACAGTTTTGCAGCAGCGTTTCGCCGTCGGCGAGGGCGGCGATAATGAGAGCCCGATTGGTGATGCTCTTGGAACCGGGCACGGTGACGCTGCCGCGGACGGGCGTGGTAAAGGGGGTGACTGGATAGGGATCTTGCATGGGAGACATTGACGCCCGCGGAGCGGCCGTCCCACGTGGAGTGTTAAAGTTGGTCGCGGAATTGTTTTCCGTCGGCGAGTTGCTGTAGGAGTTCGAAATCGCTTTCGTTGGCGATGGCGGCGGCGAGGGTTTGCAGATGGTTTTGGAAATCGCGCAGGGCGCGGAGGACTTCGTGGCGATTTTGGGCGACGATTTCCCGCCAGAGTTCGGGGCTGCCGGAGGCGACGCGGGTGGTGTCGCGCAGGCCGTTGCCGCAGTAGTCAGCGGCGGCGGGGCAGCGGTTGGCGAGGAAAGTGGCGAGCGAGGAAGCGAGCAGGTGGGGGAGGTGGCTGACCTGGGCGACGATCTCGTCGTGTCGGTCGGGCGTTTCTTCGACGACTTGGGAGCCGACGGCTTTCCAGAAGGCGATGGTTTTGGCGAGGGCTTCGGGATCGGAGCTTTGCGAAGGAGTGACGAAGCAAGTTCGTTGCTCGAAGAGGTCGCCACTGGCGTTCTCCATGCCGGTCTTCTCGGAGCCGGCCATCGGGTGGGAGCCGAGGAAGCGAGCTTTTCCTGCGAGGGCGGCTTCGCACTGGCGTACGATGTCGGCCTTCACGCTGCCGACATCGGTCACGATCGGATTTCCGGTGGCGAAGGCGGCGATTTCGCGGGCGAGGGTGATGATGCGGTTTACGGGGGCGCAGAGGACGATGAGCTCCGCATCGCTGCAGGCTTCGGCGAGGTCGGTGCTGGCGCGGGCGCACCATGGTTGTTGCAGGAGGGAGTCGACGGCTTCGGAGCGACGGGCCCAGAGGGAAACTTTTTGGGCGACGCCTTTCTCGTGGGCGGCGATGGCGAGGGAGGCGCCGAGGAGTCCGGGGGCTACGATGGTGATGGTTTGGAACACGTTGGCGGAAAGGGTCTTGAAAGTGTAGTTGCGAGGAAATTCAGTTCTTGGGCGGCGCTTGGTCCTTTACTGGAAACGGCTGTCCGCTAGCGTTTTGGCTAGATTTCGAAGGATGGAAGAGCCGGAAGAAAACAGTGAAGAGGCAAAGCGCGCCAAGCGAATAATTTATTGGGTCATGACGGTGTTCATCGCTGCCCCAATCCTCGCTCTGGCGTACATGGTATTTTCCGGTTGATTGGGGTCTTTCCGGGTCGATAGGAAAAGGATACCTAGGGCTTCGATTATTGCCCGCCGGACATCCCATAATTCCTGTCCGAAACGACTCCTACCATGAACCAATCGATCTTCACTTTTCGTGCTATCCTTTTGGCGTTCTGCGCCTTAGGTGGCTATGGCGTTTGGTACGCCTTCAACGACCTCGGCAGCGTTTGGCTGGTTATGACTGTTTCCGTCTTGATCGGCTGCCTTCTCATTTTGGTGGACATGCTGATGAAGGGCTTCTCCTTGCGGGGCTTGTCGGCCCTGACTTTCGGTCTCTTGGCGGGAATTTTAGCAGCTCACCTGATCACGATTTCACCGCTTTTCGAAGAGGGAGACGCCCAGGTCATCTACATTTCCCGAGTCGGGGTGTTCGTGGCCGTCAGCTACCTGGGGGCAGTCATAGCCTTGCGGGGCAAGGACGAGTTTAACTTGGTCATTCCCTACGTGCGATTCGAGCAACAGCAGGTGGAAGTGCCGCTGGCGGTCTTGGACGAGACGGTATTGGTGGACGGTCGCGTCTCCAAGCTCGTAGCCGCTCGCATGTTGGTGGACCTCTTTTTCGTTCCCAAGTTCGTGGTGGATGAGCTCAACGAACTGAGCAACTCCTCGGTGGAAGAGGAGCGAAACCGGGGAAAGCGTGGGCTGAAAACCTTGTCGGAGCTGCGGTCCTTCGACCATGTGGAGGTGCGGGTGCACGAGAGCGAGCTCAAGTCTGGGCAAAGCCGCGAGGAAAAGATGCTCTTTATCGTGCGGAGCTTGAAAGGGCGATTGCTGGCGGCAAGCGAGTCGCTCACCACGCGGGCCAAGCAAGAAGGCGTGCCGTTCGTCGACATGCTCGGTTTGGCGAAGGCGATTTCGCAAGAGGTGACGGTGGGGCAAGCCATCACGGTGCGTCTGGTCAAAACCGGCCGCGAAGACAGCCAAGGCGTAGGTTACTTGGAAGACGGTTCCATGGTCGTGGTCAACGGGGCTGCGGATTTGGTGGGAACGGAGGTTCTCATCGAAGTCGACAGCATCATCCCCACCAGCGGCGGGCGGATGGTCTTCGGAAAGATGCTTGGCCAAGGGCGTTAGCGAGAACGCTTCGAAGTGGGGAGCTGCCTCCTTTGGGGGATGCGGGTGACTTGGTGCTTGCCACTCGGAAGGAGCGCTTAGAATGCGGAGCGTCGGCGGGACTTTTGTCCTGCGGGTCGTTTCCACTACTTCATTATCACCCTAGAAACCCTCTTTTATGGAGTTCTTCACGCTCGAAAACAAAAACGGTCTTAAGCTCAAGTTCACGGATCTTGGCGGGATCGTATCGGAAATTCACGTACCGGACCGCGACGGCACCTTCGCTGACGTCGCGCTCGGCTTTGAAACGGTAGAGGAGTATCGCGACCACAACGACGCGTACTTTGGAGCGATCATCGGCCGTTACGGGAATCGTATTGGAAACTGCAAGTTTTCCCTCGATGACGAGGAGTTCGCAGGTTTGTTCGCTAACGACGGAGCAAACCATTTGCATGGTGGGAAGCTCGGCTTCGACAAGGTCGTTTGGAAGACTGAGCTCGTATCCGGAGATGGATACACGGGAGCAAAGCTCACTTACCGGAGCGCCGACGGCGAAGAGGGATATCCTGGCAATTTGGAGGCCACCGTTGTCTACAAGCTAACGGACGCGAACGAGTGGATCATCGAATACGAAGCGACCACGGACAAGCCGACTGTCTACAATCCGACCAACCACGCCTACTTCAACTTGGCGGGCCACGACGGTGATTCGCCCTTGAGCCACGAGATGCAAATCAACGCCAAGTTCTTTACGCCGACCGACGAGGGCGGAATCCCGACGGGCGAGATCAAGAGCGTTGTCGGCACGGACATGGACTTCCGTTCGCCACGAGTATACGGCTCGACCATAAACTCGGAGGACCCGCTTATCAGCCAGCTAGGGGGGTACGACCACAATTGGGTATTGGACAAGCAGTTCGGTTCCTTCGGACTTGCGGCGGTCGCCTACGATTCGAAGTCCGGCCGTGAGATGAAGGTCTACACCAGCGAACCAGGGGTTCAGTTCTACGCTGGCAACTTTCTGGATGGATCGCTCACCGGCAAGGGAGGCAAGGTCTATCAGAAGCGTGACGGCTTCTGCCTAGAAACGCAGCACTTTCCGAACTCGCCAAACTTTGGCCATTTTCCCTCCACGACCTTACGGCCGGGAGAGGTGTTCCGATCGAAGACCGTGTACGCCTTCGGTGTCAGGTAAGGCACGCGCGCGTTTCGCAAATGGCGGCGTTCCCTTTGTGGGGCGCCGCCATTTTTGTGAGCAAACGCAGGTTTGATTTTTCCTACTCCTTAATCGCTACCACTTGGACTATGGATCCGATTCCGGTGTGCAGCTGTCCTTCTCGGATGTCTCGTTCGGTTTCGCGAGCGAGGACAAAGTTAAGCCCATCCAAGTCTTGGCGCAGGTCATCAAGGCTTAGCAGGAGGTCTGCAACGGGAGGCCCCCCAGTGCCTTTTCCGAGTTGGTTCGGCGTGTAAGCTTCCAGGATGAATGCGCCTCCAGGGCGTAGGGCCGCTACTGATTTTCGGTAGACAGATTTGCGCAATTCGGAGGGAAGGTGGCAAAAGATGGATACGATTCCCTGATAGCTTTCGGGTTCGAAGGCGAAGTCGGCGAGGTCGGAGTGAATCGTTTGGATTTGCACGCCTTTCTGGGTGGCGAGCCTCTGAGCTTTTTCAAGTCCGACCCGGGAGGAGTCGACGGAAGTGACTGGATGGCCAAGGCTGGCGAGGTAGACTCCGTTGCGGCCTTCCCCGTCGGCCAGACAAAGGCAGGGACCGCTAGGGATGTGACGGGCTTGCTCTGCGAGGAAGTCGTTGGGCTCAGTTCCGTAGGCAAAGGCTTCGGAGGAGTAGCGTTGGTCCCATTTGTTCATCAGGAAAGGTGGTTAGCGAGCTGCGTTGCGTCCGTCCTCAGGCGAGGGATATGGTCCGCATTTCTCCTTGGGCGGTGAGTTGGAGGCGGTGGGTGATGGGCCAGGGGATGAAGGGCAATTTGCTGGGCCATTCGATGGCGAGGCAAAAGGGCGGAAAGATGAGCTCTTCAAGCATGAGCTCGTCCCAGATCTCGGGCGACTTCTCGAGCCGATAGGCGTCCATGTGGGCGAGCTGCCGCGTTCCTTGGTAGAGGTTGTAGATATTGAAAGTGGGGCTGGTAACCGCTTCCTGGATATCCCAAGCTTGGGCTAGGCCTTTGACAAAGGTGGTTTTGCCGGCTCCCAAGTCGCCCTCAAGGGTGAGCACCGCCTCGTCGGGCAACTGGGCTGCGAGTTCGCACGCGACTTGGTAGGTCGCCTCCACGCTGGAGGTGGTGATGCCTGACTTGAGTCTATCTAAGATGTTCATAGCCGTTAGCGGAAAGTGACTGGGGCGCGTTTTTAAAGCTGAGTCTCGGTGCCTTGCTGACTGTGCGGCTCGTTGCGTATCCAATTTTTGTGACAGGCGTTTGCAGTTCTTTTCTCCATTGAGTCAGGAAAGAGTCGACTGCGGTGCCGGGTTTGAGGGCGAAGATGAGTTCGAAATCTTCTCCGTCGTTGAAAACATGATACAGGGCATCTTTTCCGGAGGACTTTGCGGTTTCGATGGCGTCGTCTGCAATGGGAAGCTGGGAACAGTCGATTTCGCATCCCAAGGCTGGGGGCAGCACATTGGCGAAATCCTTGCCGAGCCCGTCGCTAAGGTCGCTGCAGCTCAAGCAATGTTCTGAACGAGCAAGCCACTGTCCTTCCGAGATGCGGGGAATGAAGCTATGGTGCTTTTTCAATCGGGTGCCTCCGAGAGATCCGGTCACGAAAATGGGGCTGCCCACTTGAGCGGAGTGGCGTAGCAGAGGGGGGTGCGGGGCGGAGGTTTCTCCGTAGAGAGTGAGGAAGGCGCCGAGAAAGTGGTCGGCGCTGGAGACGTCGCCACCGACGATGACGCACTGGAAGCGTTTTGCTTCCTCGGCCAGGGCTTTGTAGAATGGTTCGATCCAAGAAATGGATACCTTCGGATCGAGGGCTAAGCAGATGATCGCGTGGGTGGGACGTCCGCCCATGGCAGCAATGTCGCTGAGGTTCCTTCGCATCAGCTTGGCCGCGGCCTGAGCTGGGGAAACTTGCGCGTCGAAGTGCTTGCCGTAGATGATAGGGTCGGCGGTGACGAGCTGTTGGGCACCGGGGGAAGGGAAGGGCAGGACGGCGCAATCGTCTCCCATGCCGAAGGGGGCTGCGGGCGCTGCATCGCCCAGCCAATCCTTCAGTTGCTCGATCAGCTTGCTCTCGCCTAGGCTCCCGATGGATTGGCTCTGGTCTTCAGTGTAGGGATTCAAGGGATTCCGGGGAGAGGAGGATCAGCCCAAGGTTGATCGAGTTGAAAGCGGAGTGGAAGACGATGTTGGACACGAGGCTGCCGGATTCGCGGTAGGCGAAGGCCAACATAACGCCGATGGTCATGAGGGGCGCGAAAGAGTAGAGATTCGCATGCAGTATCGCGAAGAAGAAGGCGGACAGTCCGATCGATGCGTAGAGCGGCATGCGATAGTGCAGGTAGCGAAAGATGCCGCCACGGAAAGCGACCTCCTCGCAAACGGGCGCGACCAGGACGATGACGGAATACATGATAGCCACTTCGAGGGCCGTGCCGCCTTCCAAGACCATCTTGATGGGGTCTTGCAAGGTTCGTTCGTATCCGAGCGAGTCCAGAAAGATGCTGGAGAAGAGGTTTACTCCGAACATGACTGGATAGGCGATGAGCAGCCACTTGAGTCCGGTGAGGGCGGCTTGGTGGAAGGGCTGGGCCTCGGAAGGACGATGCGCGTGGTCTTGCTCTTGAACGAACTTCTTGAAGCAGAGAAACGCCACCAACATGCCCGCTTGCATGCCAAGGTTGGCGGCGAGAGCGACCATGAGCGGTGGCTCTGACTCAGGTTCGGGAGCAACGAGCCATTGGGCAATCTTGGCGCCGAGGTAGGAGCAGAACCCCATAGCAGAGAAGAGAAGAGCGATGAACACCCAAAAGTCGCTGCCCCGTATCTCCCACTTGGGGAGGGAGTTGCGTGCGATGAGGGGGATGGGCTCCGTTGTGTTTCCTAAAGTCATTTTGGATTGAAAAGAAGGAAGCGTCTTCGAGGCAGGGAGCGAGTCGAAAAGCGCGAAATCCGCTTGGAGAAGGTTTTTGCATGACATCTGGGCGGGATGCTTTTTGGTAGCCGGTCTTCGCATGGAAAAGGCTCACAAGAAAAGGGCGTCGTTGCACACGCTTGGTTGCCGGCTCAACCAATCCGAAACCTTGCTGATTCAGCAAGGCTTGCAGGAGCGTGGCTACGAAATCGTGCCGTTTGGCGAGGACGCGGATCTGGGAATCATTAACACTTGCACGGTGACTAATCTGGCCGACTCCAAGTGTCGGCAGACCATACGCCAATTCGTGCGCAAGAATCCTGAAGCCTACACTGCGGTGGTCGGCTGCTATTCCCAGATGGGAGCCAAGGAAATCGCGGAAATTGGCGGAGTGGACCTGATCATCGGGAATCAGGAAAAGATGAGCGTGATCGACTACATCGGCCAGGAAAAGAACGAGAAGCCGGTCATCGTGCGCGAGAAGATCTCCCAGGAGGACTTCTCGATCCACAATTTCGGTGACATTCCGTTCAACCAGCGGGCGAACCTGAAGATCCAGGACGGCTGTAGCTTCGTGTGCAGCTTTTGCATCATTCCTTTCGCTCGTGGAGCGGCTCGGGCCCGGAACATGGAAAACTTGCTCGAAGAGGCGCGGCTAAAGGCGTCGCAGGGGATTCGTGAGGTTGTGATCACCGGCGTGAACATCGGCACTTACGACACGAAAGACGGTGACTTGCTGAAAGTGTTGGAAGGTTTGAACGCGATCCCTGGCATCGACCGGATTCGCATCAGCAGTATCGAGCCGACGACCATCCCGACGGAGCTGTTCGCATTGATGAACGATCCGCAGCATGCCTTGCTGCCGTTTTTCCACATCCCGCTGCAGAGCGGATGCGACAAAGTGCTCAAGGAGATGCGCCGCAAGTATACGACATCTGAATACTTGGACTTCTTGCACCTTGCTCACGACAGCGTGCCGAACGTTTACATCGGTTCGGACATCATGGTGGGATTTCCCGGGGAGACAGAGGAAGAGTTCCTGGAAACCTGCAGCGTGTTCCTAGACAATCCCTTCGATTTCTGCCACGTGTTCAGCTATTCGGAGCGCAAGGGCACGGTTGCCGCTCGACGAGCTGACCAGATCGAGATCCCGGAGCGAGCGAGGCGTAGCGCTTACCTGCGCCGCTTGTCTTCAAAAAAGCGATACGACATGTATGAAAGCTATCTCGGCCAAGAGATGCGCGTGCTGTTCGAAAATCCGAAGCCGGAAAGCTGGCCTTCCTATACGGACAACTATATCCGCGTGGTGGTGCCGCGGGTGGGAGAGTTGTCAGCGGAGAAGGGCCTTGATCTCGCCAATCGATGCGGGCGGGTGAAGCTGAAAAAACTCGCCGCCGACTACGTCGAGGGCGAGTTGCTGGAAATGCTGGACTGAGCTCGTAGCGCGGAGCTTTGATCCTGCAGCGTGGACGCTGGCCAAAGCGCAGCGCGACGGGATCTGGATGTTGCGGCGGCCTCGGCGATGCCGCCCTACCTTTTGTTGGGCAGGATCTCGACTTCGTAGCCGTCCGGGTCGGTGATAAAGGCCATGGAGAAGTTCTCCTTTTCCTTCCAGTTGCCGGGCCAGACTTCCACGCCGTCGTCCTCGAGCTTCTGACAGAAGGCCTTGATGTCGTCCACGCCGATGCAGGTGTGCATGAGGTCTTCGGGGAACTCTACCTTGAAGTCGGGCGAGTAAGTCAGCTCCAGCATGTGGTCGTTGCCGGGGAGTTCAAGGTGTACGATCTGGTTGCCCTGGGGGCTGGTGTTTGGGCCTTTGAATACTTGGAAGCCACAGTGCTTGCAGTAGAAGTCGATGGACTTTTGCAGGTCGGCTACGCGTACGCGGGTATGGAGGAATTTGATCATAGTCTTGCAGTTATTGAGATGGGTAAGGCGGAGGCCAAGCCTCTATCTCCCAAAGCTACGGTTTTTGGCCAGCTTTGACTGCCGTGTCAGTTAGCCATTCCGTCGAACTCGAAGCAAAGGGTGCGCGGCGCCGCTTCGGGTTTTTCCTCTTGGATTCGGAAAAGGTTTTGGCGAGTGGAGTCGGATTTCGCTCCGCGGGCTTGGGCGGGAACGAGGCGATAGGAATCGAGTCCGCTGATTTCCTCCAGGAAGTAGGAGACGACGGTGAACTCCTCCTTGGTAGCGGCGGTCAGCGTGACCTGGTCCATGGGGCGGCGACCGAGAGGGCTGGGAAACTCACGCTGCAGCCCATGGGGCTTGCGTCGGATGAGCAGGTAGCCGACCGCCTTGATTTGCAGGAGCCAGGTGCGGATCGCGCCCTTGAGGTCGAGGAGGTCCGTGTCGAAGGAGTGAGCGAGAAACTTGTCGTCGATGCTGTATGCGATGACCACGACGGTATCCTCGGATTTCGGAATGAAATCGCTCGAGCGGCACTCGCAAAAGCGACGCCCCGTCTGGATGAGCTGCCCAAGAATCATCGGCTTGCAGCATAGCGAAAATCGGCGCGAACGAAAGCCGTTTCAGAATAAAGTTGGGCAAATAAGTATGGCTTCGCGTCGCGAGCGCGAAACCTTACGGGCAGTCTCTTAGGCGTTTGGAAATCCATTGGCTACTTTGCTCGTTCGGCTGCCACGCGGCTGAGCTTTTCGATGACCATATCGATGCTTTCCACGTGCTCGTTGGGCATGCCCTGGAAGTTGTTCTTTAGCAAAAGGGGATCGGCGAGGGCGTCGATGGAGAAGCCGACGCCGTGGCATTGGATGCATACGGGACGGATCATCTTTTCGTTGGGGCGGAGCACGTCGTTTTGGTTGTGCAGGACCTTGGTGACGGTTTCGCCGAATTCGGTCAGCTCGATTCGGGGCAAGTGGCAGGTAGCGCAGCTCACGCCCGTGCCGGGCTCGGCTTGGCCCTGCGTTTCGGCGACCCAAAGCTGGAAGTGCTTGGACTCCTTGTAGGCTCGGGTGTGCTGGTCGTCGTGGCAGCTCACGCAGGCGTCCATGGCCGCGAACTTCGTTTCAAAGCTGTGGTCGTCGTGGCAGGAGACGCAGCTGAGCTCCTTGTGGGCGGCTCCCGCGTGCATGGGGAGGCGGGCTTGGGCGGGCGTCATGGGCGAGAGGTTTTGGGCGAGCCGCATGCCGTGGCGGCTTTGCAGGAAGGTTTCGGCTTCGTAGTCGTGGCAAGTTTGGCAGGACGCGATGCCGGGCTTGTCGAGCCAAGTTCCCGTATCCTGGGATTGGTGACAGTCGAGGCAATTGACGCCCGCTTGGGCGTGGCTGGAGTTGGACCATTCGAAGGCGACGTCTTGCGAGTAGGAAACGGAGCTTGGCGCGTCGCGTTCGGAGAGGCCGAGCGGGGCGCGTTCGTTTTCCTTGCTCCACTTTCCGTAGTACTGTCGCTGGGGAACGTGAGGGCTGAGCTTGAAGGCTGGCTCGTCGAGGTGCTTTTCCAGGAAGTCTTCGTAGAGGGCGGTGTTATCGTGGAAGTTGTGGCAGCCGGAGGTGGAGCAGCTGTCGAAAGGCAGGCCTTCGTGGGTGGGGCGCTCATCGGCTACGTCTTGGTGGCAGAAGTAGCAATAGTCGGTGGGCAAGGTGACGCCCATGGGGGCGGTTTGGTCCGGCTGGTGCTCGACGTGGCAGCTCACGCACTTGCGGGCGTCGAGGATGGCGACGCGGTCTGCGTTTCGCGGATCGAGAAATTTCGTGATGGGATGGGAGTCGGCGACTCGGTCCAACTCATCCTGGTGGCATGAGGCGCAAGCGTCGTGCTTCACGCCCATGTCAGGGGTGTGGCAGACGGAGCATTGCAGCTCGATCTGATGGTGTCCATGGGAAGCGTCTCCCGGCATGAAGGCGTTGCGCTTTTCGCCCTTGATCGAAGCGAGAAAGTGGAAGGTCAACCAGAGAGGCGTCGCCGCGGCCAAGACCCATTGGAGCTTTTTTCGGTTCATGCTAGTAGGCGTAGGCTTTGTAGATGTGGAAACCTAGCAGGACGGGATAGGGCCAAAAGAAGAGGATGTGGGCTTTGGTAACCAGGGAACGGATACGGCGGGACCAAGGGCCGCTGAATCTGTCTTCCATCGCGATGCTCAGGCCTGCGAGCGCGCCTACTAGGTTCAAGCCGACGAAACAGCTCATGAGCCAGAGGTTCAGGTTTTTGCCGAAGTCAAGGCCGGTATGGGCTACGAGAGTGGCGAGGCAGAGGGTTCCGAGGATGGCATGGGCGGCTCGCCACCAGCCGTAGTTGCCCTGACGCAGGAAGCGAACCCGTTTGCGAGCGGAGAGTAGCAATGCCAGCAAAGACAAGCCTGCCATGCTGTAACCCGAAACTTGCTTGTAGAGGGACTCGTGCCAGAGCTTTGAGATCTTGAAGTATAGCGTCTGCACGCTCTGCGGTTCCGGAAAGGCGGCGAGGAGGAGGAATCCTAGGCAGGCCAGCAGCGCGACGGTTGCAGTTGTCGACAGGCTCTTACGACCTTTGGGGCGATAGGCGGCCTCTTGGCCTGATTCGCCGCAAAGTTGGGCAAGCAACGGACGGCAGGAGCCGCAAACCGATCCTGCTCCGGTCGCTTTGCCGAGCGATGACACCGTCTTGCAGCCGGATGAGATACAGATGGAAAGGCTCCCTTTGGTCGTTTGCGTGCAATTGCAGATGATGGCATTGTTTGGCCAGTCAGCCAATGCGTCTCCCTCTGGAATTTGGCCGTCTTTTTCGAAAGCGGCTTGCTCGGAGGGCGTCATGAAACGCTCTTCCTTGATTGCTAGCTGGAGCTGGTGAGTCTGGTCCCATTTTCCGACGACGGTTCCGCCGGCGAAGCAGTCGCGCTTGAGCACGATCATGCGATAGCTTGTCGGGCTGCGGTGCACGAGGGTGCGTCCCTCTCCGAGATAGTCGCCGAAGGTGCTTACTTCTATCCCTAGGAGTTTGAGGCGACAGGAGAGGTCGGAGCCTTGGTAGGTTTTGCTTCCGTCGCAAAGTTGGTCGGCCAGAACTTCTGCCATTTGATATCCGGGTGCCACGAAGCCGTATATTTGCCCGCGGTGCAGGGCGCATTCGCCGATCGCGTAGATGGAAGGATCGGAGGTTTGCAGCTGGTCGTTGACGATGATGCCGCCGCGGGCTCCAAGATTCAAATCGGCGTCCCGAGCGAGCTGGTCGGCCGGCCGCACTCCAGCGGCAACGACCAGAATATCCGTGAGCAACTTGGTATCGTCGTTGAAGCTGACCAAAAGGCCGTCGTTCGATCGTTCTATCTTCTGAGCTCCTTTGCCCACGAGGGGAGTGACACCGAGTTGGCGTATTTGCTGTTCAAGTACGAGTGACGCGTCTTGGTTGAGTTGGCGCGGCATGAGACCATTGGCAAACTCCACCACGGTGGCGCTTAATCCTAGCTCTTTAAGCGCGTTTGCCGCTTCGAGACCCAGAAGTCCTCCACCTAAAACGATGGCGGAGGATTTGCCCTCGCAATGGCGAATGATGGCGTCGGCGTCGGCGATGGTGCGGTAGACGAAGACCCCCGGAGCATCGCTTCCCTCGATGGGGGGAACGAAGGGGTAGGATCCGGTGGCAAGTACGAGTTTGTCGTAAGGGTGGCTTTGGCCGGCAGCATCGATGACGGTCTTTTGCTCGCGATCGATTTTTTCGATGCGCAAACCGCAGTGAAGCTTGTATCCTTTCCGGGAATACCAGTCTGAGTTTCCGAGGCTGAGGGTTTCGGGGGAGGGGTTCTTGAAGTAGTCGGTGAGGTGGACGCGATCGTAGGCGGGGTGGGGTTCCTCGCCGAAAATGTCGACTTTCAGTTTCTGGTCGAATTTTGCTTTGGAAAGCTCGTCGCAAAAGCGATGGGAAACCATCCCGTTGCCAACGATGACAATACGCAAGGGCGGTGACTCTGGGTGCGATGGTTTCAAGGAAGTAAGGCAGGCAAGGCTTAGACGTGGGGCTCGCATGAACCCCACGCCCTCTCTAAGCGTCTACCTGTATCTAATTTGTAGTTAGAAATTTGTTACGCAGCAACTTCGTTGGCAGCGTCCTTCATGGTGGTAGCGAGGAGCGTATAAGTCGCGATCCAAGCTTCCTTCGTCTCTTCCGTGAAATCGTCGCCGAGGCCTTGGCCGAGCGTCCAAATGAGGGCGGTTCCCACTGTCTCGTAGTGTTCGTCCTTTACTCCGTATCCGACGTGGCGTTTGCCCATGGCTTGGACTGCCCCTACGATCCCTTCGAGATTGTTGAGCCCGCGAACAGCCGTGGTGATCATGGTCATCAGCTTCTTTCCTTGTTCCTTGATGTCGCTCTTGAAAAGTGGCTTGAGGCTAGGATCGAGCTCGAAGAGCTTTGCGTAGAAAATGGAAGCTGCCGTATCGGCGATGGGAATACATTTTTCCCAAGAGGATTGGACGAGTTCGATTTGTTTTTCGGTCATAGATATAAGAGGTTGAGGATGATTGGAGAGTTATTGGCTAAGGTGGGTCATGAAGCGTACCGCTTGCCTGACTTGATCGTCGCTTAGCTCTGCGAAGCCACCCTTCGGAGGCATCTCGGTGTACTCCGGGCCGATGAAGCCGTTGAGGGCGTGGTCGTAGAGGGTCTCGAGTCCCTTGGCTATGCGGTGCTCCCAAGCGGCTTTGTTGCCGATGATGGGCGCTCCGGTGAGCCCAGTCAGATGGCAGGTGGTGCAGGTTTCCGACCAAGTCTTTTGACCTGCGATGAGGTCTGGGTCGGTCAAGGGCACGCTAGACGGATCGAAGCCGCCGCTATTCGAGACCGCAGGCTTTTCACCGCAGGAACAGAACAGAATAGCGAGAACAGCAGAGCTGCACTTCCAGCGAACATTCATATTGAGAGGAATGAGGAGGGCCTAAAGATTGGGTTTTCCAAAGCAGAACCTCACGTGAGAGGCTCTGCTTGGAGTCAGCTTCGCGTATTAGTCTAGGGGAATGCGAATGACGACTCCGCCCATGACGTCGCCGAGCTTGAAGTCGGTTTTGGGGGAGTCCTTGTGCTCGTTGTGGCAATCGACGCAAGCAGCGGCTACTCCGGTGTCTGCGTAGACGCCGGTGAAGTACTTGACTCCGCCAAGCTCCTCCTCGGCGTAGTAGTTTTGTCCTGGATTATCAACTACGTATTGAAGGCCTGTCTTTTCGACCTCTGTCTTGGGAGCGTTCTGAGCGTTGATTGGCCAGATGGATTGCAGGGAGTAGGAGAAGCCAGCGTCTGGCTCCTTCGCTACCATTTCCGCTCCCATCCGGAACATCTGGGCGGGAAGCGGGAGGGCCTTGTCGTCGGCCCAGTGCTCGGAAGCCTTGATGACCTTGTCTTGCTTGACGAGTCGGTTGACGACGTTGCGGGTGTAGATGGTGCGGTCTGACTTCATTACGAGGTGAAGCCCGTCAGCCATCTTTTGAGGAGAGATGCCGCCTGTGGCGGCTTCGCTTTCTCCGCAGCCGGAGAGGAACAGGGTGGATGTCAAAGTCGCTCCACTGAGGAGGACTGCGTAGAGGATGTTTTTCTTTTTCATTTCGGATTAGGCAAATGGGAAACTAATCCGGTTTTAGCATCGGCGATGCCAAAAGAAGTATTTAGAATATTACTTTAAAGAAAAAGAGCGAGTCCGTGTCATTCCTGTATGCATGTATGGGAAATGTAACTACGAAAAATGCGACACATTCTCAAATGGGAGAACTATGAATTTCATTAATCGCGAAGCGTTTTTGAAATCCTGTAAGCTGCGGGATTTTGACGTCGCAGCTTATGAGCGCGAAATATTGGGCGCTTAATCTTTGGCAAGGGCAAGCTTGAGGCCTTTGCGGTTGCGTAGAAGGTTTTGCAAGGAGTGTTGGTCAAGTTCGGAGTAGAAGGCTCGCTCCGCCTTTTTCAGGACGCCTTTCAGGGCGCAGCTCTTTATAATACAACAAGTGTTGCTCTCGGGATCGAAGCACTCGACGAGGGGACTATGGCCTTCGGTGCTGCGTACCACGCTCCCGATATTGATATCCTCGGGGGCTTTGCTGAGTTGCAGACCGCCGCCCTTGCCTCGAGTCGCTTGCACGAGCCCGAGTTTGGCGAGGTGGTTAGAGATCTTGACCAAGTGATTTCTGGAAATCGAATAGGCGTCGGCGATCTCGACCAATGAAACGACTCGGTCGGGATTGAGCCCAAGGTAGAGGAGCATTCTGAGGCTGTAGTCCGAGAATTTTGTAAGCTCCATTTTTTGGGGAAACGGTTTTTTGCTGGGGAACTAGAGCCGCGCGGGCAGTCCGGCGGCAGCGAGATGTTCCTTGGCTTGCTTGATGGTGTAAGTGCCGAAGTGGAAAATGGAGGCAGCGAGCACGGCGGAGGCTTTGCCTTCGTTGAGCACGTCGACCATGTGGTCGAGATTGCCTGCTCCTCCGGAAGCGATGACGGGAACTTCCACCGACTCGGAGATGCGGCGAGTGAGTTCGCAGTCGTAGCCGGCTAGGGTGCCGTCGGCGTCCATGCTGGTGAGGAGGATTTCGCCGGCGCCGAGGGAGACGGCTTTCTTGGCCCACTCGATGGCGTCGAGCGGGGTGGGGTTGCGTCCGCCGTGAGTGTAGACGCGCCAGGAGTCGCCGTCGCGCTTGGCGTCGATGGCGAGCACGATGCATTGGTTGCCGAACTTCTTGGCGGAATCGAAAATGAGGTCGGGGTTGTTGATGGCAGCGGTATTGAGGGAAACCTTGTCGGCTCCGGAGTGCAGCATCTTGCGAATGTCTTCGACCGTGCGCAGTCCGCCGCCGACGGTGAGAGGCATGAAGCATTCTGAGGCGGTGCGCTCGACGACGTCGCGCATGATCTGGCGTTCGTCGGAGGAGGCTGTGATGTCGAGAAAGACGAGTTCGTCGGCTCCTTGCTGGTCGTAGGCTTTGGCGGATTCCACTGGATCGCCCGCGTCGCGGAGCTCTTTGAACTTAACGCCTTTGACGACGCGGCCGGCGTGGACGTCGAGGCATGGGATGATGCGTTTGGCTAACATTGCGGAAAGAAAAAGGTGAAGAGCGAAGACGGTAGAAGCGAGCGTGCCGCTGGCAACGCCTTTTTGGGACGGGTGTGGGCAGCTGGCGGCTCGTTCAGGAACCGAGGACCGCGTTCAAGGTGGCTGCTAGGCTGCTGTAGGTGAGCGGCTTCGAGAGGTAGGCGGTAAATGGCTCTTGGCTGTAGCGCTCGCGTTCTCCTGCCATGGCGTAGGCGGTTTGGGAGATGATGGGAAGAGTGGGGGCAATTTCTCGGATTTTGCGTGCGGCTTCGTCTCCTTGCATTTCAGGGAGCTTTATGTCCATGAGGACCGCGGAAAACTTCGTTTGCTGGCAGAGGTCGATCGCTCTCTCGGCGCTGGTAACGTGAATGTAGGGAAACTGGAGGCGTTCGAGCATCTTCGAGATGAGGTCGACGTTTGCCGCTTCGTCTTCGACGACGAGCAGAGGGTAGAGCGGGACGGTCCGCGAACTGTCTTCCGGCTCCGCTGCGGGTGTGTCTACCGTGGCCTGCTGGTCGACGCGTCCGTCCCATGGCAAGGAAAAGTAGAATCTGCTGCCTTTTCCAAGTTCGGACTCCACCTCAATTTTTCCGCCGAGCTTGGCGATGAGGTTTTGGCTGATAGGCAGGCCGAGTCCGCTGCCTCGATGAGTATGCCCCTTGTTGGTGTCGGCTTTGCGGAAGCGTTCGAATATGAGGCAGAGTTGTTCCTTTTTGATTCCGAAGCCAGAGTCTTCCACGGAGAATTCCAGTGACTTTCCATCGTTAGTGGGCCGGCAACGGAGCAGGATGTAGCCGTCGGGCGTAAATTTTACGGCGTTGCTGAGCAAGTTTTTGAGGACCTGCTTTAGGCGGGCAGGGTCAGTGCGGAGCGTGCAGCCTTCGGGAAGCTCCTTGGTGTCGACTATCAGGTTCAGGTTCTCTTTTCCCAAGCGGGTCAAAACCCCGCGGAAGGTGTCTTGTGTTTGGGTGAGTATCCAATTTACGAGTACGTCCTCCTCTGCAAGTTCAACGGGCTCGGACTCGAGTTTGGAAACTTCGATGATGTCGTCGATGAGGTTAAGCAGGTCCTTGCCGCTGTTTTGAATGGTTTTGATGAAACTGCGATTTTCTTCGCTCTGTTGGGGCGCGTAGGAGAGCAGCTCCGAGAATCCGATGATTGCGTTCATGGGAGTGCGAATCTCGTGGGAAACGTTGGCGAGGAAGGCGGTTTTGAGCCGATCCGATTCTTCGGCCTTGAGCTTGGCTTTCTCCAGGTCTTCGGTCCGTTCCTTTACCCGGTTTTCCAGTTCGGTATGCTGGCTGCGCAAGGCTCGGTTTTGCGTTGCGATGATTTCCTGCTGTTCATTGAGCTGCTTGTTGCTTTGCAGCAGCTTGCTGTTGAGCTTGGAGAGGCTGCGGCTGCGTTGAATGGTTTGGTAGAGGAAGAAGGCGACGAGCGCGAGCAGGGTAGCGATGGTGGCTTGGAACCAGAGCTGTTGCCAAGTAGGGGCTGCGACCGCGAAGACGGCGCTAGCGTGTTCGGACGATATGTTGAAACCGCGGTTTCGGGAGCGTACCTCTATCTTGTACTCACCGGGGGCGAGCCCGAGGAGGCGCTTGGCGCTTTCTTTGGAGAAGGGGCTCCAAGGAGCGTCGTTGATCTTGTAGGAGTATTCAAGCTGTTCTCGCGGGGTGCGTTCGAGGAAGTCGGTTCCGCTCCAGGTAACGCTGGTGTTTCCTGTCGGCCCGACTTTCGGTTCAAAGTGGGTGATCTTTACGATAGGGGCTTTGCGGTCGTCGTAGTAGGAGAGGGTGTTGAAAGGCGAGAGGTCGGGGGTGTATTTGTTTCCAGGATACCCGCGACGGAGCCAGTAGTTGCTGACTTGGGATATGTGCATGGTGCCTGTTGAATCGGGACCGAAGGTGACTGTGCCGCGGGCGTAGCGTTTGTCCTTGGGCTTGAAGAAGGTGCTCCAGCTCTTTCCGTCGTAGCGGGCGATTTGGTCGTTTAGGGCAATCCAAACATCGTTTGACGAGTGAGCATAGCCGGAGACGATTGAGTGGGAGGGAAGCCCTGACTCGACGTTGTGCCATCGACTTTCGTTGGAAGCTATTTCGAGCATGCCTCTGTCCCGGGTGACGAGCCAAAGGTTTCCGTTTGGTTGATTGAAAATGTAGTCGACGAAAACGTCGCTTTCCGGGATTTCGGCGGCGATGCTTTGGACTCCATTCCGGAGGGTCACTACGGGGCGGCCTCCGAGCCAAATGCGCGAGTCGGGGCTTTGGCCGATGCCGTAGTAGCTCTGTTTGGTTGGGAATTGGGTGTTTGTTCCCATTCGGGTCCAGTCTGATTTATCGGTTGTCGGGTTGTTGAAGCGGACAAGGCCTGTTTCCTGGTGTGGCGGAGTGTCTACGGCCGAGGCGAAGTAGATCGCTCCATCCTTGTCTTCGAATGCGGCGCGATGATCGAAGGACCAGGAAAGGTCGGGGTATTCGATAGTTTCCCAGTGTCGTTGGTCGGCGGAATGGGAGAGGGCCGCGTGCCCCCGGTGGCTACCGATTGCCCATAATTCGTTTTGGGACGATAGGAAGAGTCGCAGTGGGGTGTCGATGATCCCGTCTTCAACGCCGAACGAGTTCCATTGCTCGGCCTGGTTCTGCACGAGCCTGCCGTCTTCGGAGAGAAACCAGAGCGACTTGTCGGCGGTTTCTAGCTGGAATGCCAGGCGTTTGCGCAAGTTCCAGGGTTTGCTGGCATAGTCCAGTCGGAAAAGGCGGGAGTTGGTGGCAATGATCCAGATCGCTCCATCCGATGCCTCGAAAAAATTGATACGGTTCGATAGGGTGATGGGGATCGTGGGAAAGCTGTAGCGAGCCCATTGGCCGTCTTTGTAGCGGAAGTACTTGCCGGAACCGTCAACCCACACGGCCCCGTCGGAGGTTTTTATCATGTAGTAGAATGCTTCGTTGCCGGGGAAGAATTCGGAGAGCCTTTGTTGTTTCCAGCGTTCCCCGTTCCACTGGGCGATTCCGATGGTGGAGTTATTGCTTGTTATCCAGATCTCGCCTTCGTCGGTTTCGATGATCGAGGTGAAGCTCTCGGTTTCTGGGCCGTCGGGAGATTTGAAAACGCGATCGAGCGAGAGGACGTGGGTCTCTGGACTGTAGGCGTACCTGACGGCTCGGTTTCCAGCCCGGTTGTTTTGGCTGATGGAGGTCCAGATACTTCCGTCTTTCGCCTGGGTAACCGAGGTGACGTTGAAGCGAAGTTGTCCGTCCATCATGATGCAGGAGTCTTCGGGAACGGGAACGTGCCTAAATGGCTTGGTGAGCAGGATCTCGTCTAGGCCAGCTGGCGGCTCTCTCGAGTAGAGCTGTATCCGTTCTTCGGTTACATGAAGCAGGCCGTGCCACCTTTGAGAGCTCTCCGGGCTTTCCTCCAGCTCGGAGAGCGCAACCAAGATCGACTGGTCTTCGAGGACGACTATGTTTCGGGCTTGGATCTTCTGCGGCGTATGGCTGGACACGATTGCCTGCCATTTCTCGGATGACCAACGGAAGAGCCCTTGGTTGGTCCCTGCGAGCAGCCCGAGGGTAGGATGTCGGGCGAAACAGAGGACCTTGGTCCCTTGGAGGCCGTGTTGAGCGCCGAATTCCTGGTAGCGATATCCGTCGTAGCGAATCGTGACGTCGGCGCCTCCGAACCAGTAGACTTCCGCTGGATACTCAGTCATGCAAGTGATCCGCTTCCCGTCGAAATGGGAATACTCGGTCCAACGCCAATCCTCCAAGTTGGGGTCCGACGCTTCGGGCGTGAATGGCTGTTTGGCTAAGCCAGCGCTGCATGACAAAAGCGCGGCAAGGGAGGAAATCAAAAAGGAACTAATGAGGTTGTGACGCATGGAGGAAGTGAAGAACGTCGTGGATTTCCATAGGGGTAAGTAAGTTCACTTTCTTGTCGTAGTCGAATCGGCAAGGAGTTTTTGCAGGGTATTTATACCTCATTCGGCCATTGCTTAATGAGATCCTCCCGATGGGGATTTCGGAGGCTGTGAATCGTCCGATTGCGGTTGGGACGCTTGGCTATGTCCGGTGGGGAACAAAAAACGCCGGAGCGGGGCTCCGACGTTTTGAAAGGTGTAGCTAGACTGTTGCCTGCGATTACTCGGCGTCGCCGATCTGGATGATGTCCGGATCGAAAGTGGCGGCGAAGCGGTAGGTCTGGCCTGGGCGCATGATGAGCGGATGGTCGCGCTCGAGGATCTGCAAGTAGTGCAGGTTGCCGTAGTTGGTGCGGTAGGCGCTGTCGTTGGTAACCACTTCGGTCTCTTTCCAAGTGCCTTGGAAATCGTCTTTTTGGATGGAGCAACGAAGGCCTTCGGCGCCGAGCATCGGCGAAGTCTCTAGGCGGTAGCTGGAGTGCGGCGAGGCGATGGCGAGCATGTAGCGGAAGCGGTCGAGGGTGACCTGGTTCTTCACGCTGTAGATGTACTCGCAGGAGATCTGGTTGCCGGCGAAGGTCCAGTTGACCTTAACGGTGCCGAGGCCGGGAACGATCTTCTCCTCCTTGGTGATCCACTCCGGTTGCTCGTAGCGGAAGTAGAAGGAGCGCTTGAAGCCGAGGCCGGTGGTGCACTTCTTTCCGTAGTAGGAGGGGACGAAGACGTCTTCTCCGACAGTGAGCTCTGGAATCATGATGGGCGCGTACTGGCTGTTGGGCCAATCGAATACGCCGGGGGAGTGGGGGAAGGCCTGGCAGTCGGCAGTCGCGTGTCCGTTGCTGGACATGAGCGGCATCTGGACTTGCAGGTTGGACTCCACGTTGCGGTAGAGAAGGAGGCCTTGTTCCTTCTTGTTGGACTTGTCGAAAATGACGAAGCGGCAACCGGACTTGAAGGGCTCTGGAGCAGCGGCCGCGGGAGCGTCGATCTGCTTGGAGAGGCGAGACCACTGGCTGAGGTAGCGAGCTCCGTCGAAGTTCGCCATGCGGGTGGTGTGGTTGCGGTACGCGGTACGCTCGCCGTCGCGGACTACGAGGTAGCCGTGCTCTTGGTCGAGGTAGGTGACGTAGAAGAAGTAGAAGAGGCGACGCAGCAAGTCGAAGTACTTGGAGCGCTTGTCATCGGGGACCCAACCGTCGCGGAAACCTTGGAGCAAAAGAGAGATGAGGTGCATCTGGCCGTAGGCGCCGGCGTTTTCGGAGCAGGTCCAGCCGAGGCCGTCTTCGCGGACCATGTCCGGAAGGAGCTTGATGTACTTCTCGGCGAAGGTGCGGAGCGAGGGGAGCTTGCGCTCGCGGAGGCCCGGGTTGCTGTGCAGCTGGAGGGCTTGGCGAGTGAAGACGAAGGACATGACTCCGTAGAGGGAGAAGGATCCGCCGATGCCTTCGTCGCCGACGTCGTCGAAGTAGCCGTTGGAGCTGGTTTCTTCGATACGGGAGAGGAAGCGCTCGATGAGGCGGCCGGTTTCGTCCTTCTTGGAGAGTCCGAGGGAGAAGCGGCAAACGGCTTTGGCCACGTTGAAGGCCTGCCAGTGGTTGTTGTAGTCGCTGCGGTTGAGCAGGAGGCGGTCGAGGTTTTCGCGAGTCTCGTCGACGAGGCGTTCCCACACGGGGTTGCGTTCCTTGGAAGGTCCGAAGGAGAGCAGGGCCAATGCGGCGTAGGCGAGTCCGTTTTCCTGCGGGGGATCGCGGAAGGCCTGGGCTGTGATGCAGCGGGCGGCGAGGTCGATGAGATCCTTGCCGTCAAGCTCGGTTTCTCCGGTGGCGCGGTAGAACTCGCCGATAGCGAGGGCGGCGTGGCCGGACTCGTCCAGACGAGAATCTTCACCTTCGACGGGTGTGATGGTTCCATCGGGATTGATGGAATCCAAATTGTGGCTGAGCATGGAGCGAGCCATGTCGAGGCACTGTTCGGAGAAGCTATCCATTGATATTTTGAGAACTGATGTGGCGCTCGCTTTATGCCCTGCGAGCTGAGGAAACGTACTTTTTCACGCGACGAATCGGGGCAGATCAAGGCTTAAGCGCGTTTGGCGCAGCTTATTCTCGAAAAGAGTGCCCGATTCCTTGCGTTTATCGATTGAGGAGGTTGAGGAGGTCCTGGTTGGAGTCGGTTTTGGAGAGTCGGGTGATCATGGTCTCGGCGGCGTCCTCCGGCTTCTGCTGCACGAGGGCGCGGCGGAAGAAGTGGATGCCTTCGAGCACGTCCTCGGGGATGAGCAATTCTTCGCGGCGGGTGCCGGAAGTGGCGATGTTCATGGCCGGGTAGATGCGCATGTCGGCGATCTTGCGGTCGAGGACCATCTCCATGTTGCCGGTTCCCTTGAATTCCTGGAAAATCATGTCGTCCATGCGGCTGCCGGTCTCAATGAGGGCGGAAGCGATGATGGTGAGGCTGCCGGCTTCCTCGGTATTGCGGGCGGCGGCGAAAATTTGGCGAGGCTTCTCGAGGGCGCGGATGTCGAGACCGCCGGACATGGTGCGCTTGCCCTTGCTGGCGGCGTTGTGGGCTCGGGCTAGGCGCGTGATGGAGTCCATCAGGATGACCACGTCCTTGCCGGTTTCCACGAGGCACTTGGCGCGCTCTACGCAGAGTTCGGCTACGCGCAGGTGGCTGGGGAGTTCTTCGTCGTTGGAAGAGGCCCAGACTTCGGCGTCGATGTTGCGGCGGAAGTCGGTGACTTCCTCGGGGCGCTCGTCCACCAAGAGGATCATGAGGTGGATTTCCGGGTGGTTGGCGTTGATGCCTTGGGCGATGTGGGTGAGAAGGGTGGTCTTGCCGGTGCGAGGCGGGGCGACGATGAGTCCGCGGGTGCCTTTGCCGATGGGGCAGAAGAGGTCCATGCAGCGGGTGGTCATGCGCTTCTTGTCCGTTTCCAGTCGGATTTGCTCCTCTGGCGTGATGGTGGTGAGCTGGGCGAAGGGAGTGAACTTGCGGCGTTCCTCCACGCTGACTCCGTCGACCTGCTCGATGAAGCGGACCTTGGGGTTTTGGAAGCGTGGGTCGGAGGTCGCTTGAGCGACGATGTGGCTGCCGCTGCGCAGCTTGAAGCGACGGATGAGCTCCTTGGGCACGAAGGGGTCCGTGGGACGCTGGCGTCCGTTTTTGCTCAGGTCGAGCAGCTGGCCAGTCTTCTTCTTTGTGACTTCGAGGACGCCCTCGACGGTTATGGTTTCTTCTTTTTGCGCGTTCTCGTTGTCCATGACGGAGCGGAATAAACGGTGATATGTTATAAAGGATTGCGTGCGTGGAATTCGAATACGGAAGGCGATAAGGGGGTTACAGCCGGTTGAACCGCATCGAAAAAAGTGTGAGGAGAGCCTGTCGATTGAGTTCCAAAGCTTGACCGCTAAAGATCGTCGGAGACAGTATCGTGTTTTGCCTTAAATCCCTAACCCCAAGAAACGAGGAGTAAGTTAGTGCCAGACAAGACCACTTCAACTGCGAACCAGAGCGAAAAAGTTTCGCCGTCGCCCGAATTCAGGAAGCAAGCTACTATCGGTAGTATGGCCGAATATAAACGGCTGTACAAAGAGTCCGTAGAGAGCCCCGAAAAGTTTTGGAACGCTCAAGCGAAAGAGTTGCTTCAATGGCGTAAGCCTTGGAAGAAAACGCTCGAGTGGAAAGAACCCCAAGCTAAATGGTTCGTAGGTGGCAAGCTAAATGTTTGCGAGAATTGCGTGGACCGCCATCTCGGCACGGCGCGTGAGAACAAGGCAGCCTTGATTTTCGAGGGTGAGCCGGGGGACCAGCAGACCCTGACCTACAAGCAGTTGCATGTGGAAGTGTGCAAGTTCGCCAACGTTTTGGAAAGCCTCGGCGTCAAGAAGGGTGACCGCATTGCTATTTACATGCCGATGACCTGTGAAGCGGTGGTGGCGATGCTGGCAAGCGCCCGTATCGGTGCCGTGCACACGGTCATTTTCGGTGGTTTCAGTTCCGAATCGATCAAGGACCGCGTGAACGACTGCCAAGCGAAGGTGGTGGTGACTGCAGACGGCGGCTGGCGCCGGGGATCGGTGGTCGACTTGAAGAAGAACGTCAATGCAGCCATGGCCGGTTGTTCGACGGTGACGAACGTGGTAGTGGTAAAGCGGATCGGCAATCGCGTATCCATGAAACAAGGACGCGATCTCTGGTACCACACCCTCATGAACGAGGCCAGCCATAAGCACGCGGCCAAGGCCTTCGATGCTGAGACGCCGCTCTTTATCCTCTACACGAGCGGAAGTACCGGTAAGCCCAAGGGCGTGCTGCACACCAGTGGCGGCTACTTGCTGGGTACCACCATGACTTCGAAGTACGTCTTCGACCTCAAGGAGTCAGATACTTACTGGTGCACGGCTGACATTGGCTGGATCACAGGCCACAGCTACGTGACTTACGGCATCCTCTCTAACGGAGCCACCAATGTGATCTACGAAGGCGCGCCGAACTATCCGGAGGTCGATCGTTTTTGGGACATCGTCGAGCGGCACCGCGTCACTATCTTCTACACCGCTCCGACAGCGATTCGCGCTTTCATGAAATGGGGCAGCGAACATATCGAGAAGCACGACCTCAGCTCGCTTCGCCTCTTGGGGTCCGTGGGTGAGCCGATCAATCCGGAAGCTTGGAAGTGGTATCACAAGACGATTGGCGGCGGCCGTTGTCCAATCGTGGATACGTGGTGGCAAACCGAAACGGGCGGCATCATGATCACGACGCTTCCTGGCGCAGCGTACTCGAAGCCCGGATCCGCGGGACTTCCATTTTTCGGCGTTGTGCCGAAGGTTTTCAACGATGAGGGACACGAAGTGAGGCGAGGCGATGGCGGAAAGCTGGTGCTGACCCAGCCTTGGCCCTCCATGCTGCGAGGCCTCTACGGCGACAAAAAGCGTTACAAGGAAACGTATTGGAGCGAGTACAAGGGCGTCTACTTCTGTGGCGATGGCTGCAAGCAGGACAAGGACGGCTATTTCTGGATCGTAGGTCGTATCGACGATGTATTGAACGTTTCAGGACACCGCATCGGAACGGCAGAAGTAGAAAGCGCTTTGGTCGGCCATGGTGGCGTTGCGGAAGCAGCGGTAGTGGGGCGCCCGCACGATCTCAAGGGAAGCGCGGTCGTTTGCTTTGTCACCCTTAAGGAAGGTGTCGCGATGACCGATGAGCTTCGCAGGGAATTGCGCGAGCACGTAGGCAAGGAAATTGGCGCTATCGCCAAGCCCGACGAGGTTCGCTTCGCTCCCGCATTGCCCAAGACGCGTAGCGGCAAGATCATGCGGCGTCTTCTCAAGGACATTGCCGCGGGCAAGGAAATCAAGCAGGATACGACTACGCTCGAGGACTTGAACGTTGTGAAGGCTCTGCAGAAGGGATAAGGGTTCTGTATCGTAATTTAAACTACAAAGGCGACGCTTGGAGCGTCGCCTTTTCTTTTGTAGTTAAGTTTGGATACGAACTGTGGGGGCGGCGTGGGTTGCGGAAAGTGCAATCAAGCTTGGAGCCACTGGCGAGCTTCGGCGAGGGTGTCGAAGATGCGGAAGGTCCAAGTTTTGTTTACCTTTTGGCAGGTCTCGACGTATTGTTGGTACGCGGCCTTTATTTCGGGTTTGGATCCCACTAGGGCTACGGAAATGTTCTTCAGGTAGGATTCTACGCCGATGTCGTTAGATGCGATCTTTTTGATCTCTCGTTCGGTAACGGCAAAAGCTTCGATATCGGTTCCGTCGAAGATTTGGTAGCGGGCGGTGTCGCAGCGCGGGTCGTCGGAGAACTCGCGATTCATCACGTCGATCTCCCATTCCGGTACGATTCCCCAGAATCGAGAATAGTAGCCTCGGTCTTCCCAAGTGTTTTCGAAGGGCATTGTTTGCTTTTAACTTTTTGGCAGCTGGTGGTGACGGCTGTAGCGATCGTGTCATGTCTGCTGAAGCTGTATGCAATAAATAATACGGAACTATCTGCTGTTTTTATTGGAGCGGGAGGAATTGTAGTCGGTAGTTTTGACGGCATTTGATTCGATCGGTTTCAGTTCGGCGGCCATGGGCAGGATGTTGATGGAAGTGTAGCTGAAGGTGATGGTTTCCGTGTCGCCGTCGCGGGTGGAGCTGAGGACTTTGACTCCGTGCAGCTGGTAGGTTACGCCGTCTTGCTCGATGGTCATGGCAGATGCGAAGAGCGGGGTGTTGGCCGAAGTACCGTTCGCTTCGTGGAGTGGATTGTTCGCTTTCTTGCTCTTCGCTTCGTGCAAGGGGTTTTGGCCGCTTCCGACTGAGGCTTGGAAGAGGGGAGAGGACTTGTCTACCTGCTTGGTGAGGGTGATGGGCTTGTGCTGGCGTTTGCCGGTGGCCATTCCCGAGGCGGCGTCGCGTGGCGCGGAGAGTCCTGATATAGATTCGATATCGATCCAGCCTTTGTGGTGTTCGCTTTTGGATTCGCCTTCGACGCCCTCGATTTTGATGTAGGTTGTGGCGGAGGATAGGATTGCGACTGAGGAGGCGAGAACGAGCGTAGCGAGGAGCTTTTTTAGTTTCATAATGGAGGGGGTTGTTGGTAGTGCTGCGTGTTCAGCTATGGCCTAAAGACGGGGAAGGTCAACCGTCGAGGTATATTGTTAGAGGGAAGGGGCTGGACGGCTAGAGAAAGGTTTTCAAGGCTTCGAGGAAGCGATGGAGGGCGGGGTTTCGGTCGCCCCGACGCCAAAGGGCGCCCACTTTCCATTTGGAGTCAGCGGCGGCGATGCGGTGGATTTGCAGGCTTTTGTAGTCGGAGTTCCAGTAGGATTCGGGGATCATGGTGACGCCCATCCCGGCGCGGGTGAGGGCCAGGGCGGTGGGGAATTCGCTCACCTGCTGCACGATGCGCGGGTGGAAGCCGTGTTTGGCGCAGAGGGCGAGCATGTGGCCGAAGAAGCCGGGGGAGCGTAGTTTGGAAATGGTGACGAAGGCTTGGTCGCGTACGTCGGCGAGCTTGAGTTTTTTTCCTCCGGTTTGGGAACGAGCCGTTACGAGGGCCATGCGGTCTTCGATGGCGGGTAGGCTTTCGTAGTCGCTGTGGTTGGCGATGGGGACGCGAACGAAAGCGAGGTCCAGCTTGCCTTCTTCCAGGGCGGCGAGCTGTTCGGCGGTCGACATGTCGCGTAGGGAAATTTGGATACCTGGGGCTCTGTCGCGGAGTTTTACGACGACGCTGGGCACAAGCTCGAGGGAGTGATAGCCGAAACCGATGCGGATCCGACCGGTTTCGCCGAGGGCTATCTGGCGGCCGCGATCCAGGAGACCGTCCAGTTTCTGGTTCACTTGGCGAGCCTCTTGGAGCCATTGCTCCCCGAAGGCGCTGAGGCGGGTGCCCTGGGTGCCGCGCTCGAAGAGGGCGCCGCCCAGATCTTCCTCCAGGCGTTGGATCTGTTTGGTGAGGGCCGGCTGGGAGAGGTGGAGCGCGGCAGCGGCGCGGCCGTAGTGCAGCTGTTCCGCCAGGACGAGGAAGGATTTGAGTTGGGCAATCTCCATAACTCAGAGTTATTAAGCCCATGAAAAAGTACAATTAGAATTATGAGAGCAGTGCTGATAGAGTGTGGGGCATGGCAGGAACGGATACGATTGACGGAGGAGTGGAAAGCGAAGTGGCTCGGGCTCGTTGGGCGGCTGCGTCGCTTTACTTGATGAACGGAATTGGCTTTGGGATGTGGGCGGCTTTGCTGCCGCTGCTGAAGGAAAGGCTGGATTTGGATGAGCTGGGGCTGTCGGCGCTGCTGTTGTCGATGGTGGGGGGCGCCTTGGTGGGCATGCCTACGGTGGGGCGAGTGGTTTCGCGCTTCGGTAGTCGTGGCGGCTTGACGGCGATCGTGCCGCTATTTGGCCTGGCGTTGCTGGGGCCGGTTTTTGCGGAGAGTTTTGCGGTAGCGGTGGTCGCGGCGGGAATTTTGGGAGCTTTGAAGGGCGCTTTTGACGTGTCGCTCAACTCCCAGGCCATCGTGGTGGAGAAGGCGGTGGGACGTCCGATCATGGCTCGGCTGCAGGCGCTCTGGAGCCTGGGCGGCCTGTTGGTGGCGGCGGCGATTGGAGTGGTGCTGAAGTTTGGCGTTTCGGTGGAGGGGACTGCCTTGTCGGTCGGCCTGCTGGTTTGCGGCTTGGGGTGGGCGCGGGCGAAGCGTCTCCTGCCGGACCTGCCGGTGGCGACCGATAGGGAAGCGCCGGCAAAGACGGGTAGGGGAACTTCGATGAATGGGGCGATTGTTGCGGTGGGAGCCCTAGCTTTTGTCTCTCTTTTTGCGGAGGGAGTCATGATGGACTGGAGTGCGGTCTACGTGCGCGACGTGGCCAGCGCGGAGGCGTGGTTGGCTCCGTTCGCTTACGGAATGTTTAGCTGCGCCATGGCGGCGGGGCGCTTTTCGGGAGACTATTTGATGGAGCGTTTGGGGAGCGTGCGGCTGCTGCGCTGGAGTGGCGGGTTCGCGGTGGCGGGAATCGCCTTGGTCTCGGCGGTGCCGGTGTGGCAAGTGGCTTTCGTCGGATTGGGATTGGCGGGAGTGGGCATTGCGAATCTGGTGCCGATCTTTTTGGGCGCGGGCGGGCGGGCCCATCCGGATGGCGTGGGACGCGGGGTGGCTGCGGTTTCGACGATCGGCTATCTCGGGTTTCTTTCGGGACCGCCGCTGGTCGGCTTGGCGAGCGAATGGGCCGGGCTGCAGGTCGCGTTTGGCTTGGTCGCGATCCTGTCCCTGTTTATCGGCTTAGGCGGCCCTTGGATTCTGCGCCTGAGCGCTCGGAGGTCAGGCTCTGCCAGACCGGAATGTAGCTACCAGGCGGCGAGCGAAGCTTGTTTAAAGGGCGTCAGCTAGGGAGGTGCTCTGCAACATCTTTCAAGGGATGGCGAGGGGGAAGTCTTGGCCGTAGCCGTAGGTGACGGGGTACTGGGCTTCGCCTTTTTCCTTTTGGGTGAGCTCGGGGACTTGGGCTTCCACGTAGGCTTTGAGCTCGTTGACGGAGACGAGGCCGTCGCCGGTGTCGGCAGCGCCTTGTAGGGCTTGCAGGACTACGTGGGTGAAGGCTCCGTGGCCGAGGCTGTCGAACTCGGTGGCGAATTGTTCGCTGCCGGTGGCGGTGAGCCAGTGGGTGCCGCTGCTGCGGGCGAGCTGGGCGATGGCGCGTTCTTCCACGGCTCCGCGTACGGCGAGGCTCTTCAGGGCTCCGGCGGATTGGCAGGCGTCGAGGAGGAAGAGCTGCTTTTGGGCGGAGATGTCGCGGGAATAGGCGAGTAGCTCGTCGCTAGAAATGCCGAGCTGGCGGAGGATGCGGCGTTCGCCGTAGAGCTGGGTGATCTCGTAGGGAGCGAGGAAGAACTCGGGGTCGTCGTCTTCGGAAACGACGCCGTGACCTGCGTAGTAGAATATGAATACGTCGCGGGGATTGGCTTCGGACTTGATGGTGTCGAGGGTGGCGAGGATGTTTTCGCGGGTGGCTTCGGAATTGTAGAGGGCGTATCGGTTCTGGCGGGTGAAGAGTTGTCCGTAGCGTTTGGCGAGGATGGCCTCTATGGCGGCGGCGTCCTTTTGGGCGTAGTTGAGATTGTATTGAGGATTCTGGTACTCGTTGATGCCAACTACGAGGAAGTGGAGGGCGATGCCGCCTTCGCTTTCGGGGGCGGTGGTTTCGGAGTAGACGATGATTTCGTCGGGTGCGGATTCGGTGCCTTGCTCGTTGATGGCGATGGCGCGGAATCGGTTTTTGCCAGGAGTGAGGGCGAAGGTGTGAGTGGCGGTTTTGGTGAAGGTCTCGGTGAGGGGGGCGTCTTCGTCGTCTTCGACGAAGAGTCCGCGGGTGGCGCCGGATACGAGCTTGCCGTTGTGGTAGATGCGCAGGTCGGCGATGGGGGAACCTTCGCAAGTGGCGTCGAGCTTGAGGGTGACCTCGGGGGTGGGAAGTTCGAAGGTTTCGAATTCGTCTTCGACGGTGAGCCCGCGGGTGGCGGGGCCGTCGATTTTCAGAGTGAGCTTTGGGGCGAGACTGAGGTCGCTGAGCGGGATGGTGGGCTTGGGCGAGAGGCCTTTGACAAGGGAGCCGAGGAGGCGGGGTTGGTAGAATTGGTCGAAGTAGGATTCGAGCGGGGTGATGGTTTCGCCTTGGATGAACTTGAGGTCCTTTTGCAGGGAGGTTTCGGAGGTGAAGAGGCCGGTTCCGGGATGGCGTACGAGCCACTTCTTTGGGTCTTCGAAGAGCTTGATTTCGGCGATGACGGCTTGTTCGCGGATGTCGATGAGGCGGAGGGTTTCGTCGTTGTTCGAGGTGGCGACGAGGAAGTTGTCGGAGCCGATGTAGGCGAGAGTGGCGGGCTTGAAGTCGAGGGCAAGAGTTGCGGTCGCTTTTCCGTCGGGAAGGGTTTTTAGGGTGATGTTGTTATAGCTGGCTTGGGCTACGAGGGTGCTCGCTCGGTTGTAGGCGTGGAGGTGGGCGGAGGTGTAGTCGATTTTTGAATTCACCTCGCCCGTGGTGACGAAGCGGGAGCTGAACCAGTTCGAACCGGTCGGGCCGCCGATAGGGCCCTTTAGATAGAGGAGGCGGCCGTCGCCGCTGTAGCGGAGGAAATCGATGGTTTCGAAGGGTTTGTCGCAGGGGGCTTTCCAGAGTAGTTTACCGGTGGATACGTCGTGGCATTCGACGATGTCGAGAGATCCGTTGTCGGTTTTGGTCGTGTAGGCGAAGGCGACAGTCTGTCCGTCGGGCGAGAGGGCGAGGAGTTGCTGGTTGTTGTCGGCGTACGAATACGGGGAGTCGATGGGGAAGGTGGCGATGCGTTTTCCGCTGGGTCGGTCGACGACGGTGACGGCAGTGTTGTGGTGAAGGGCGATGGTTTGGCCGTCGCGGGATAGGTCGTAGAAGTGGGTGTTGCGTAGAGCGAAACGGCGGTTGTCGCCCTCCTTTTGGAAAAAATCGGGGCCGAGGGTGGAGAGTTGGAAGGTTGAGTCTCTGGCTGCCCGTGAGGCGACGCGAGGTTGGTTGCTCCCGAGGAACTGCCAATCTTCGTTTACTGGATGGTAAAGGGGGGTGAAGGGGCCGAGGGCAGCGCTAGGCAATTCGACGTTTTGTATGTCGAGTCCGACTTCGTTGAAGCGGACGATACGGGCGTCGGCGCCTCTGCGGATGGCGAGTTCGAAGTCGTCTGGGCGGGCGGCGATGGCGTGGGGGGCGAAGGTGGGGACGGACCAGGCTTGGCCGAAAATGCCGGAGGGAATTGAGATGGGTTCGAGGTAGGTGGCGGTGGCTTGGGAGTAGTCGCCGCTTTGGCGGTTTGATTGGGCGATGAGGGTGGTGGCCCGATTGGGTTCGCGAACGGTGATGGACGCGTCGGTGACGCGGTTTTCGAGACGCTGGAGGGGAGTCGTCTGGCGAGAGGCGAGATCGTGGACGGCGAATTCGTAACCGGAGGCGAGAAGGAGAGGCTGGCCGAGGCGGGTCGGGAGTTTGGGTGACAGGTTCGAGGATGAGGAGAGTTGGAAGAGTGGCTGGGTTTGGAAAGTGACGGGGTTGACGATGGTATAGGTATTGAGGTTGCTCTCGCGGGTGTGACCGAGAATGCGTCCATCGGGGAGGAAGCCGAGAGCGCCGTGCTGGGCGGGGACGCGAGCGGCGATTTCGCCGTTTGCCAAGTCGACGAGCAGGAGTGGGTTTTCGCCTTGGAAGCGAATGGTGGCGAAGCGGCCTTGGGGATCGACGGTAATGAAATTTCGACTACTCGGCGTAATGGCAGTGCCGGATTTGACGAGGTTTTCCTTGGAGAGGTCGATAGTGTGGGAGGAGGTTCGCTCGCGTGTGGAGAGGTCAACGCGTGTGAGTGTGAGTTGGAGTTTGTTGTATTTGGTATTGTAGACGGCGACATAGACCGCTTGTTCGGCGGCGTTGAACCAGTAGGCGGTCGGTTCGAATTTGCTTTGCTTGCCGGTGGAGAAGTTAAAGTCGTCGTAGAGGGTGAAGCCGTGGTTGGTGCAGACGAGGATTTGGCGTGGCGTGTTTGTGAACCAGGCTCCCATGATGACTTGCGGGTCGTTGAAGCGCCAGCCGCCGGGCGTTTGCTCGAAGGTGGCGATGTTGGCGCGTTGTTCGATGTTCCAAATTTTCAATACATGCTGGTCGAGGCTGAGCAGGTAGCGTCCGTCGGGGGAAGCGTCGAGTTGCAGAATGGGGTCGCGATGCAGGGAAGAGCTAAGTAGGCGGGGCGGTGGGGGTGGGGTGGCGGGCGCAGGGGGAGTGGTGTTGGTTTCGCTGGAAGCGGATTCGGAGGGGGGAGCGAAATCGGATTGTTCGATGAGGTCTGGATTTTGCAGGAGTTCCTCGAATTGGGCGACAAGGGGCGTGCTCGTGACGACGCAAAGGGCGAGGAAGAGAAGCTGGCGGAGAGTCTGGATCATGGATGGCGAGAAGTGGCTTGTAGCGCTGTAGGGGCGGGGTTTATTCCCCGTCCCGTGGTGGTTTGGTGGCTTTGTGTTTTTTTGATGGTAGGCTCTGCGGGACGGGCAGTAAAGCCCGCGCCCTACGGGTGAGTGTCTTGATCAATTAGGTCTTGGGCGGTGGGAGCGTTTTTGTACCAAGCTGCGGGTGGGGTGCCGTTGGGGGTGAGTTGTTGTTGGAAGTCGGGCTTGTAGGTGCGGTTGCAGAGCCAGTGGGGCCAGAGTTGGTCGGCGGTCAGGAGGCTCTTTCGATAGGGGTTGAGGAAGATGTAACGGGCGAAGTCGTTGGTGTTGGCTTCTTGGCGGATGCGGTGGTCGTAGTAGTTGCGGTGCCAGTAGAGTGAATGGGCGGCGAGAGCTTTGCGGGTGGCGTTTTTGAACTTGGAGATTGCGAGCGAGAGATAGCAGACCTCGCCGAGGACGAAGAGCAGATGCAGGTGATCAGGCATGGTTGTGGCGCAGCGGAGGTTTATTATTTTATCTCGATGAAGGGCGCGAAGGGTGTCGGCGATGTGCTCGGGATGGTCGTTGGCGGTGAGGTCGGTTTTGCGGTTTTGGGTGACGAGGGTGATGAAGTAGGTAGCTCCTGGAATCGAGACGCGTCCGTAGGCGAGGTGGTGCGTTTTGCGGATGGGGAGCTGTGGCACGATGCTTTTTGTAGGGGCGGGGTTTATTCCCCGGCCCGCGGTGGTTTGGTTGCTTTGTGTTTTTTTGATGGTGGGCTCTGCGGGACGGGCAGTAAAGCCCGCGCCCTACGGGAGTAATGCTATAGGGAAGTCTTGGCCGTAGCCGTAGCTGGCGGGGTATTGGGGGGCGCCTTTGTACTTTTGGGTGATGGTGGGGAGCTCGCTCTCGAGGTAGGCCTTGAGCTCGTTGATGGTGATGCGGCGGTCGCCGGTGTCGGCCCCGCCGTCGAGGGCTTGCAGCAGCGTGTGGGTGAAGGCGCCGTGGCCGAGGTCGGCGAACTCGGTGGCGAATTGGCTGGCGGAGGAGGCGGCGATCCAATGCGTGCCGGTGGCCCGGGCGAGTTGGGCGAGGGCCTTTTCTTGGCTGGCTCCGCGTTGGGCGAAGGCTTGCAGGGCTCCGCCGGAGTTGCAGGCGTCGAGGATGAATAGCTGCTTCTGGGCCTTAATAGTGGCTGAGATATCGCGTAGTTGATTGGCGGATATGCCGTTTTGGCTGAGGCTTTGGCTTTCGCCGTAGATGCGGGTGACGTCGTGGGGGATGAGGTAGAACTGTGCGTCGTCCCGGGACATGACGCCGTGGCCGGCGAAGTAGAAGATGAAGGCGTCGTGCGGTAGGGCGTTGGCGCGGATCTGGGCGAAGGCGGCGAGAATGCCGTCGTGGGTGGCGGCGGCGCTTTCGAGGTGGTGGACGTTGATCTTGGCGAAAAGATCGCGGTTGGCGGCTTGGATCTTGGCGAGCACGCCGGAGGCGTCGGCTTCGGCGAAGTTTAGGTTGTATTCGGGATTGCGATACTGGTTGACGCCGACGGCGAAGAGGTGGAGCTCGGCGGGGCGGCGGGCGGCGATCTTTTCCCGCAGGAGGGCTTCGGGGGGATCGATGACGATCTCCTCGGAGGTGACGCTGACGCCGGCGGTGTTGGTGGATACGACTTTGATGCGGTTTTGTTCGAGCAGGAGATCGAGGACGTGGTTGTCGCGCAGGCTGGTTTTTCCGTTGGCTGGGAAGCTGTGGACGAGCTTTTCGTTTTGATAAATGGATACGGTGGAAAGGGGGTATTGTTTGGATTCGGAGTTTACGTTGATGCGACGTTCGAGGGCGCTGACCCATTGCTCGCCGACGGTGAGAGAGGGTGGCTGGACGTAGGCGGGGATCTCTTCGTCGGTGGAGAGGGCGTCTTCGCCGAGAGCAGTGGCGAGGAGGTCGGGGCGGTAGTCTCGCTCGAAGACGGTGGCGAGCGCCGTGGGGCGGGTGCCTTGGAGGAGTTGACCGCTTTGGCGGATAGGGGCGGAGGCGTCAAACTTGCCGTTGGGGGTGAAGGCGAGGTAGTCGCCTTGGTCCAAGTCGTAGAATTCGAGCTGGAGAGTGGGGCGGAGGGGAGTAGGTTGAGTGTCGAGGAAGACGAGGGGGCCGGTTTCGAGTTGGGCGACGAGATGGCGTCCGTCGCCGTAGCGGTGGAGCTGTCTAATGCTTGCGGGCACAGTGACGCTGGCGGCTGTGGGAGGAGAGGCGGCGAGGTCGAGCGTTGTAACTTGCGAACCGCTGGCGACGTAGACGAGATCGCGGCTCGGGTGCCACTGTACGCTGTTGGTGGGTACTACGAAATTTTCCGGGTCGAGGCCGGTAATTGCTTGGGAGCTGCTGCTGCCGTCGCGGGGGTCGAGGAGGAGCAGCTGTCCGGATTGCGTGTCCAGGAAATGGATCTCTTGAGCGACGGTTTTGTCGAGCCAGACGAGATTGCTGTGTGGCAGTTCGACGGTCCAGGTCGGTTCCGGGAATTCGTTGGCGGGATCGAGAGGGAGGGCTTCGAGGCGCAGGCCGATGATCTGGTTGTCGTAGTCGTCCCAACTGACGGTTCGAGCGAGGCGGTAGAGAGCGGTTTCGTCGGAGGCGAAGCGGAAGCTTGGCATGGGGGCGTCGTAGGTGCCGACTCCGCCGAGGCTGCTAAGGATGGCGGGCTCGCCGAAGCGGTGCAGGGTGGCGTCGCGGTTGTTTATCTTGATGAGCCAATTGCCGCTGGGGGAGATTTCATGGTCTCCGGTGTAGACTGGAGAGGTGGTGCGTAGCGGAGGGTCCTCGTAGACGAGGCTACCGGGGGACGGAAATTTGTCGGCTGCGATTTGCTCGGTGGGTGGGTCGAAAAGGCCTTCGAAGAGGATGTGTTTTCCGTCGGGCGTGTAGCGGGCTTGGTAGGCTCCCATGCCGCGGCTTTGGTGCTTGAGGCCGGAGGGGGCGACGCGGAAGAAGTGCACGCCTTCGCCGGAGTCGGTGGCGAAGAATTCAGGTTTGCTGGGGTGGAAGGTATAGTTGGCGTAGGCGCCGGGCGAGGGGAGGTTGGGGAGGTTGAGGCTTTCGATGAGGCCAGCGGGTCGCGGGGGCCAGGTGTTGGGTTCTGGCACGCGGACGTTGCGGATGGTCTTCAGCGTGCCGCCTTCGAGGAAGTCTTGGTAGTGTCGGGTTTCGCCTTCTTCGGTGACGGTGCGCAGGGATACGACTTGGTTATTTGGATACAGGCTGAACTTGACGTTGCGGAGGTCGAGGGTGCGGGTGATCTTGCCGGCGTAGGGATCGATCTGAAGGTAGGCGCCGCTGGCGTATTCGAGGAGCTGGCGTTGGTCGTTGGTCCAGCGGATCGTCTCGTAGAGGAAAAAGCTTTCGTTAGGCGCGGGCATGGTGGCGTTGCTGGCGATTGCTCCGGTTTCTAGGGAGACCTGGGTGAAGCGAAAGTCGCCCCAGGTTTTGGGGTCCCACTGGTTTTTTGGCGGGCCGATCTCGCGGAAGATGAGGAGGGCTTGGTCTGGTTCGCGTGCGGGTAGGATGGCCTTGAATTCCAGCCAAGGCAGGTTTTGGGCGGTGATGGTTCCGAGGAGTTGCGGGGCGTTTGCGCCGGTGGGATCGATGCGGTGGAGGCTGTGGGCGTCGCTGTCCCAAGTTCCGGAGAGAGTGACGAGTTGCCCGGTTTGGCTGTTTTGGGCGAGGCTGAGGATGTGAGGGATGGGAGCGAGCTTGGTGATGACACCGGTGGTGAGGTCGAGGGCGAAAAGGCCTTCGGTGGGGGTGGTGTAGTAGAGGCGGGAGTTGTCGGGGGCGAAGTGGCGTGGTTGGGCGTCAGCTTGGCGTACTAGGAATTGGGTAGCGAGGGTTTCGCGGTCGTGGACGGAGAAGCCGGTTAGGGAATAGTCTTGTTTTTTGGATACGACGAGAAGGGAGCCGTCGGGGCTTTGCTCGAGCGGGTCGGGGGACTCGATTTGCCAGGCGGCTTGGGAGGCGGTGGCGATGAGGGTGAGGGTTAGGAAGGTGAGGAGACGAGGGAGCATGGTTTTGGTTTTGAAAAAGTGGATGTGGTAGGGGCGAGGTTTATTTTTCGGCCCGTGGCGGTCGGTTTTGGGTGGAATTGGCGGTTTGGTTTTGATCGGTTTGTGCGGGACTTATGGGATGGCTTCTGCGGGACGGGCAGTAAAGCCCGCGCCCTACGGGAGTAATGCGATGGGGAAGTCTTGGCCGTAGCCGTAGCTGGCGGGGTATTGGGCGGTGCCTTTGTGCTTGGCGGTGACTTCGGGGACTTGGCTTTCTAGATAGGCTTTGAGTTCGTTGACGGTGATTTGGCTGTCGCCTTTATCGGCAGCGCCGTTGAGGGCTTGAAGCAAGGTGTAGGTGAAGGCTCCGTGGCCGAGCTCGGCGAACTCGGTGGCGAACTGCTGGCTGCCGCTGGCGGTGAGCCAATGGGTGCCGGTGCTGCGGGCGAGCTGGGCGATGGCTTTCTCTTCGGCGGCGCCGCGTTGGCTGATGCTGGCGATCGCTCCGGCGGATTGGCAGGCGTCTAGGATAAAGAGCTGCTTTTGAGCGGAGATTTGACTGGATAGCTCTTGGAGCTGGATGCTGGATACTGCTCGGCTTTGGAGCTGGTCGTCGGCGCCGTAGAGTTGGGTGACGTCGTGGGGGACGAGGTAGAAGTCGCCTTGGCCTTGCTTGGCGACGACTCCGTGCCCGGCGTAGTAGAATATGAATACGTCGTCGGGGGTGGCGGTCTTTTGGATTTCTTCGAGGGTTGAGACTAGGGTTTGTTTGATGGCTTGGTCGTTTTTGACGGGGTGGTAGTTGACCGTGCTGAAGAGCGGGGTGGAGTTTTGCTGGAGCGTTGTTGCGAAGGCGGTGGCGTCGGCGACGGCGTAGTTGAGATTGTATTTCTCGTTTTGATACTGGTCGATGCCGATGGCGACGAGGTGGAGGGCGGGGCGGGTTTTGTTGGGATCAGCCTTGAGGTGGATGCTGAGCTCGGCGGGAGGAGACTCGATGTTTTGGGCATTGAGGGCGACGACAGTGAGGGTGTTGTCGCCGGGGAGCAGTTGGATGGGGAACTGGCGATTTTGGTTGTAGCTGGGGGCGGGAGAGTCGGTGGTTTCGGCTGTGTCGTCTTCGACGAAGAGGCCACGGGTGGCGAGGTTGAGGCGTTTGCCGTTGTGGAAGACGCGGACTTCGCGAAGGGGAGTGGTGGGAGAAGCGATGGCTACGTTGAGGAGGATTTCGTTTTGCTCGGTCGTAGTGGAGTCGAGGATACTATTGGTCGCTTTGTCCAGGAGGGTTATCTTGGTGGCGGGAGGCTGGGCGAGAGTGGCTATGTCGATAGTGGGAGGGGTGACGGCTTGTCCTTCGAAGAGGGCGTTGAGGAGGCGGGGGCGGAAGTAAGGTTCGTAGAAGGAGGCGAGCGGTGCGGGGGTGAGCCCAAAGGCGAAGTTGAGGGCGGATTGGGTTTCGGCTGGCGCGTCGAAGAGTCCGTCACGGTTGACGAAGGCCCATTGAGCGTCGGATTGGAGGAGGCTGAGCTCGCCGAGGTAGGTTGGGGCGTCGGTATCGAAGAAAGCGATTCTGTTATCGGAAAGGGCTGCGAGGTGTTTATTGCCCGCGAGGAAGGCTCCGCTGGATACGCGCTTTCGGAGGGGAATATTTGAAGGGTTTCTGAAGTAGGGAGCGGAAACGATGCGCAGGGTTTTGTTGTCTTGGAAAACCCAGCGTCGGCCGTCGGGGGTGGCGGCTACGATATCGGGGTAGTCGGCGAATACGTCGATGCGAGAGGGCTCGCGTTTGGCCGTCCCAGTGTCGGCGTCGACGGTATTCACGAAGTGCCGGATGTAGTTCTTGGTACCGCTGGAGGTGTTGCTGCGGTAGCTTTTTACGGTAGCGAAACGGAGGGCGTTGTCGGTGGGATCGTAGCGAAGGTGGGTGGCGTGGGCGGGGATTTCCCAGAGCTGCTTTCCGGTTTGTAGCTCGACGGCGACGACTGTACTCTTGCTGTTGTCGTTTTGGCTTTTGTGGAAGAAGAGGCGTGTTTCGTTGTCGTTGAATGCGAAGTCGGAGGGGCGCAGGTTTGGCTTGTGAGCAAATTTCCAGAGGAAGTTTCCGTTCGAGGTTCGAACGTGGAAGCCTACGGGGTCGACGATGACGAGGTGGTTTCCGCTGGGGCTGAGGATGGGTGTGGTGGAGGATCGGCGGTTGTTGTCGGTGTCGGTTCCACGGTGCTTGAGAGTGGTGATTGGTTTTGAGAAGGCGGGAGGGTAGAGGGTTGCTGATTGGTAGTTTGGTTCTTGGTAGCTTGAGGAAATCCCTCCGATGGCGATTTGGTTGGATTGTGTTGCGAGACTGATTTGGCTGAGCGGTTGGCCTTTTTGCGAGGCGATGGAGAGGCCGGCGGGGGTGAAATCGATGCGTTTGACGAGGCCGTCGCTGTCGTTGACGAGGAGGGTGCGGGAGGAGCTGCTGGCTTGGATGCCTCTGGGGCGGAAGGCGTTTGTTTGCCAGCGGGTGAATTGCTGCGCGGCCGGGGTGAGGACGAAGCTGAGGGCGTAGTCGAAATTGAGGGCAGCGTGGACGAAGATGTAGTCGTGGTCGGCGGAAGTGGCGATTTTTCGAACGGTTTGCGATCCGAAGGATTCGTTTTTGAAAGAGCGGATGGCGACGAGCTGCCGCGTGGCGGGGTCGAGCTGGAAGAGGTCTTCGCGGGTGGATACAAGGGTTGGCTTGTCGGGGGAAACGGGAGGGAGGATGTTTACGACCGGAGCTTTTTTCGGGAGGGCGATTTCGACGGGTGGGGAGGCGTCGGCGGGATTGGTAAGGGTGATGGAATTGATGTAGCCCTCTGGAGCGGTGAGGATGTGGCCGTCGGGAAGGAGGACGCGTTGGTCTTTGGATGCTGGATACGTTTTGGCGACGACCCAGGAGCGGCCGGTTTTGAGGAGTTCGGTGGCGCCTGACTTGAAGGTGATGAGGGCGAGGTTTTCGCGGGGGGCGAGGGTGATGCGGGTAATGGGGTCGAGCGTTTCTTGGGTGCAGGTGTGGAAGGGGCGGATGCGTCCGTTGGCGGGATCGACGGTCCAGATCGTGGCGCGTTCGCCGCGTTGGCCGGCGATGTAGAGTTGGCCGGAGGATGCGTCGCGTGCGTAGGCGGTAGGTTCCGGAACGTTTAGGTCGCGGCTGAAGGAGTAGGAGGGAAGGTCGAAGGTGCGTATCCGTTTTTCGGAGAGGAAGTAGACGGTGTCTTTGCTGGCGAAGATGGGGATGTAGGGTTCGGTGTAGCGGTCGTGCTCGAGGTTGACGGAATTGAGTGTGCGGCCGGTGGCGGTTTCGTAGAAGATGGCGGTGCCGTCGAACTGGGTGGTGAGGGTGGTTTCGCCATCGGGTGAGAGGGCGATGTGGGGCGTGTTGTGCGGCAGGCCGGTGGAGAGGATGAGCTCGGGGGTGAGTTGGGCGTGGGTGGAGGGGAGTAGGCTGAGGAGCAGGGTGAAGAGGATGGCTTGTGTGATGGGTCGCATTGTCTGTAGGGCGCGGGGGTTATCCCCGTCCCGCGGTGGTGTTATGGTGGTTTCTGGATGGTGGGCTCTGCGGGACGGGCAGTAAAGCCCGCGCCCTACGGGGATCGGGTTACGGGATGATGGCGATTGGGAAGTCTTGGCCGGTGCCGTAGCTGCTGGGGTATTGGGCGCTGCCGCGGTATTGTTGGGAGAGTTGGGGGACTTGGGTTTCTAGGTAGGCTTTGAGTTCGTTGATGGTGATTCGCTTGTCGCCGGCGTCGGCTGCGCCTTCTAGGGCTTGGAGGAGGGCGTGGGTGAAGAGGCCGTGGCCGAGCTCCTCGGCTTCGGTGGCGAATTGCTGGCTGCCGCTAGCGGTGAGCCAATGGGTGCCGGTGCTGCGGGCGAGCTGGGCGATGGCTTTTTCTTCGGCGGCGCCGCGTTGGGCGATGGTGACGAGGGCTTCGGCGGATTGGCAGGCGTCGATGAGGAAGAGCTGCTTTTGGGCGGCGATGTTGGCGGAGAGCTGGCGGAGCTGCTGGGCGCTGATGCCGTTTTGGACGAGGTGAACGGGATCTCCGTAGAGCTGGGTGACGTTGACGGGCGCGAGATAGAACTGCTTGTCTTGCGTTTCGTCTACGACGCCGTGGCCGGCGTAGTAGAATATAAATACGTCGCGGGCGGTGGCTGAGTCGGCGATTTCTTTGAAAGTGGCGAGGATGTTGGAGCGGGTGGCGTCGGAGTCGAGGAGGAGATGGGTGTCGATGCGGGTGAAGATGTTGGCTGCTTTTGCCTGCAGGGCTTTGGAAAAGGCTTCGGCGTCGGCGGCAGCGTAGTTGAGGTTGTATTTGGGATTTTGGTACTGGTTGGCTCCGACGATGAGGGTGTGTAGCGCGATGCCGCTTGTGGTGTTGGAATGGGCTTGGCCCTGGGCGTTGAGGGTGAGGTTGGCGGGGAAGGATTCGATGCCGCTAGCGGTTACAACGACGGCACGGAAGCGGTTTTTTCCGGGGAGGAGGGGAACGGTGTAGTTTTTGGAGAGGTAGGTCTCCGAGCCTTCTTCGTCATCTTCGACGGTGAGTCCGCGGGTGCTGCTGCCGAGTAGCTTGCCGTTGTGGTAGAGGCGGGGTTCGGAGGAAAGAAGGTTGGCTCCGCTGGCGCGGAGGGTGAGGGTGGCGGTGGTGTTTTCGGTGTCGAGCTCGAGGTCGTCTTCCACTATGAGACCGCGGGTGCCGTCGGCGAGGGCGAGGCTGACTTGGGGAAGGGAGGCGAGGCCTTCGATCTGGGTGGCTGCTCGTGAAGGGAGGTCGCCGCCGAGGATGGTTTGCAGGAGACCTGGCTCGTGGAGCTGGGCAAGGAGTTGGCCCCCGGGGACGATCTTATGATCGACGACGGTGTAGAGCGTATCGGCTGCATTGGGAGAGCTTTCGAAGCGGTGGTCGGAGGCGACGAATGTCCAGTCGTTTGTTTCCGGATACACGGTGAGTTCGCCTATGTTGCGGGCCTGATCGAGACTGTAGAATTCGATGGGCCCGGAGGCGGTTGCGGCGAGTAGGAAATCCGATTGAGGCGAGAGGGCGAAGGCGACGTTTCGGCTAGGGAGGTCGAGGGTGGTGCGGGTTTTTCCTGTATCCAGGTTTAGAATATGGGTTTTCTGGGCGTCGCCGAGGATGAGGTGTTGTCGGTTGTGGGAGACTTGAAGGTAGGTTGGATCGGTTTGGGTGGAGGGGATGCTGTTGGATCCGGGAAACGGAGTGGCGGCTCCGGTTTCGGCGTCGTGGAGGGTGAGCTGGTAGGGATTGGTGTGGAGGGCGAGGAGTTGGTTTTCGTAGTTGTAGAAGAGAGGGTAGACGCGGCGGTCTTGTGGGATGTCGATGCTCCAGAGGTGTTCTTGGGAATGGAAGTCGAAGGTGGAGAGTCGTTGGTTTTCGAATACGGTGAGGTAGGCCTCGTTTTGGTCGATGGCGGCTGCAGGCGGCGTTTGGCTATCGATTGGAGAGTCGTAGAGTTTTCGGTCGCGGGGGAGAATGAAGATCTTTTCGGGCGAAAAGGCGTCGAGGAGGGCTCCGGTGCCTTGGGTGGTGAAGACGTAGGAGCCGGCGGGCGAGAAGATGGCTTGGTAGGGACCGGTTTGGTCCATGTGGGAAGCGGTGCGGGCACCGCGTACGGGCTGTCCGTCGGGATAGCTGTCGGCGAGCCAGAAGTTGAAGCGGATGTCGCGTGAACCCTTTGGTTCATACAGGGTGAAGAGACTGGCAGTGTCGGCTTGAAGGGTGAAGTCGCCGACGCTGCGGTATTGTTTTTCGAACTGGGCGCCGTTGGCGTCGAGGGTGAGAGTCGAGAGTTGACGTTGGTCGTCGAGGACGAGGTATCCGGATTGGGTGGCGTTGAGAGCGAGCTTTTGGATACGGGCGGGTGACTGGGGAAGGTAGTCGGCGACGATTTGGTTGCTGGCGATGTCTAAGCGAACGAAGCGGAAGGCGTTGGCGATGAAGAGGGATTTTCCGTCTGCAGAGAACGCGGCTGAGGAGTCGTCGCGAGCCATCTCGAAATGGCGGAGGTCGGTTTGGAAGGAGATCTCTTGTTTGGCGAGGTCGAGGACAAAGATGCGGGTGCCCTCGACGAAGAGCGAGGAATGGGTGGCGACGTGGTAATTGTGTCCGGGAGCGAGTTGGAGCGGGCCAACAAAAGTTTCGACGTAGGCGTGCGGATAGGAGGTGGGTTCGAGGAAAATGATTTTATCGCTCTCGAGAGTCTCTCGGTTTGTGAAGGCGATGTAGCCGATGTCGTAGGTGGGCTGAAACAGGTGGATGAGCGCGCCGCCGGGGGCGACGTAGTGGGAATCGAAGTGGCTTGTCCATTGGTTGACTAGACCTTGGAGGTTTCGCTCGCGGTAGGCGTCGGGAAGGCTGACGGCGGTTTCGAGGGGGGCTTGGGTGAGTCCGACCCCGTTTATAACGTGGTCGAGGTAGGGGGCGTCGGAGTTGCTGGGGAGTAGGTTGAGGAGGGGGCCGTAGGTGGTGAATGCGTTGGTGTGAAGTGTGATGGGGATATCGGGAAGGGCGGTAACGGCGAGAAATTCGGTATCGACGCGGTGGATACGGTTTAGGTTTGCTCTGGTGTCGTGGTCGATGGCTATGAGCTCGCCGGTGTTGGGGTGGAAGGCGAGACGATCGATGCTGGGCAGCGCAATGGCGGAGACTTGGGGAGTTGATGCGGTGGTGGGGAGCTGGATACGAAGGAGGTGGGTCGCGGTGGCGGTGTAGACTTTGGAGCCGTCGGGGGAGAGGAGGGCGTTGGAGGAAGGGAGGACGGGAGTGCCGTCTTCGAGGGTGATGGTGCTGAGGATCTTGCCGGACTTGGATTGCCACCAGTGGGCACCGCTGGCGTTGAGGGTGAGGAAATGGGCGTCGTCGGGGGCGGGGAAGATGGCGAGGTTTGCGGGATTGAGTGCGGAAACGCGGGGACGGGATGTGGTGGTTTGCGCGAGGGTGGTAGCGGCAATGATAGCTGTGGCGAGGAGGAGCTTGAGTGTGAAGCTGCGCATGTTGGTAGGGTAGAATGTAGGGGCGAGGTTCATTCCTCGTCCCGCGGTGGTTTGGTGAGTGTTTGCTTTTAGATCTGCCCTTCGCCGGGCCCAGGGTCTGTGACGGGACGGGCAGTAAAGCCCGCGCCCTAGGGGGTTAGTGGTGGGGGATTTCGATCATGAGGGGGACGACGGTGCCTTTGGTTTTTTCCGTAACCGTGAAGCCGATACGGGCGGAGTCGTACTGGATGTATTTGTCCGGTACGATTTTGTTGCCGAGGGATTGGGCGATCTTGAGGGAGAGGGTGCCGGGGTTGGCGGCCATGGCTTCCTTCAGGGCGTCGATGTCGAGGGGCTCTTCGGAGTAGAGCATGAGCAGGTAGTCGGTGCCGGGTTGGTTGTCCATGCGGACGACTTTGCGTTCGGAGGGGAAGGCGATGGTGCTGTTGGGCCCGATGTGCGGCGACATGTTGTCGGCGAAGGGGAGGATGGTGGTGATGTTGCCGGTGAGGTCCGTGGCGAAGGCGTAGAGGTAGCTGTCGGTATTGGTGGTGATGTAGAAGCGGAAGCGGGTGCCGGACGGATAGGAGCGGGCGAGGCGGTAGCCGACGTAGCGGATTTGGGTGTTGGGGTCGGCGGGAGGGGCGACTTTGACGGCGGGCATGGGGGTGCCGTCGCGTTCTTGGAAAATGACTTTGCCTTTGAGGAGGGGGGCGAGTTCGGGGGTAACGCCGTCGGGGCCGGGGACGGGAGTGGCGCGTTTGGGGCGCTTGCCGTAGGCTTGCATGGCCATGATGCAGTTGCGGCCGAAGTCGGCGTAGGGGATCCAGACGAATCCTTTGTCGGCCCATTTGGGACTCCAGCTGTTCATGACTCGCATAGCACCGCCGTACTTGTTGTCGTCGTAGCCGACTACGACCATGGCGTGCAGGCCGTGCTGGCCGGTGGGGCCAGCATCGCTTTCGAGTTCCCGCCAGAGCGGGCCGGACTTGTAGAAGCTTTGGTGGACTTTGAAGCCAACGACCACGGGGCTGCCTTCGGATAGGGATTTTTTTACGGATTTGACTTTGATGGGGTCGTCGTCAGCGAGATCGGTTCCGTAGAGGATTTGGTAGTCGATGATCGGATACTCGGTGGCTTCTAGAAGCGCTTCGGTGCCGATGGCACTGCCGCATTGGTAGGGGAGCGTGGAGAGAGGCGGGATGCCGACAGTACGGAGGAGCTCGAGGGCGGCGACAGGGCTGGAGCCTTGCATGCAGTCGAGGTCGTCTTCGCTCTTGATGCGTTCGTAGACGAAGGTGGGGGAGAAGATGTGTTGGTCGAGTCGGCCGCGGTGCGTGATTTGTTTTTCGATACCGTAGAGGATGGTGCGAAGGTGGTAGCCGACGGCGAAGGCGGTGCAGGTGGAGTAGGGGCCTTGGTCGCCGGGGGTGGGTGTGTACTTCTCGAGGTTGGCGGATGCGGGGAGATTGGCGTAGGTCTCGGCGGTGACGGGAGCCTTGTAGGGGACGGCGCGGTAGGCTTGTTCGTCGAATACTAGGCCGGTGCCGTAGTCTTGGGCGAAAAGGAAGGTGGGAAGGGCGGCTGCGAGGGTGAGGGCGAGACGGCCTAGTGTGCGGCGGAGGAGGGAAGTCATATGGCTCGGTGGATTAGTGGTGTCGAAGTTGGCTTGTGGTTTGGCTAGGGTAGGAAGATCGGTGGTCGTATGCAGAGCTGAAGGGCGATTCCGCTATTGATTTTGGGAAGGAGCCGTAGCTTTGTATTTGCTATGTTGAATACGAATAGGAGTTGTGGGAGCTGGCAAGGAACTTGGATGTTGCTGGCGGCATTGATTTTGTCAGCTGCGACGCTGCAAGCGAACCCTGCGTCTGAGGAGGAGGCGGCTTGGTTTGCGGGAAAGTGGACCGTCGGTCCTGCTCCGGTGGACGGTTTCGAAACGATTGCAGGCGGTGATTCGATCGAGGCGGTGCTGCGTCACTTGGAGGGGGCTCGAATTGAGCGCGAGATTACGCTCGGCGGGCAACTGCATGTGATGAAGTTCGAGGTGAGAGCCTTTGGGGGAAACTTTCCTTGGTGGGGAGACAATGGTGGAAACTATGTATCCAAAAAGCGGGACGAGAATTCGTTTATCTTGGCTCCGGTCGGTCCGATGGGGAGAGCTGAATGGCAGAAAGGCTGGCTGTATACTCGGATGGGGGAAGAGGGGGCAGATCGAAATTCGCGGGACGGGCAATAAAGCCCGCTCCCTACGGTTTTGCGAGCAAGGCTTTCCAGCGTTTGCCGGAGGCTTTTCCTTCGAGGATGTTGACTTCCTCTTGCCCTTTTCCGCCGCGCCATTCCATGAAGCTTTCGGAGTAGTAGGTGGGCTCGACGGTATTCTGTGGTTTGACGAAGGAGAATCGCAGCTGGTGTTTGGCGAAGCTGAGTTTTCCTCCTGCTCCGAAGTAATACCAGGGGATGTGGAATCGGTTGATCGTGTCTAGTGTAACGGAGAAGAGCTGTATCGGAAAAATGGAGTCGCTTTCCGAAGAATTTGTCCCGTGGGTTTCGAGCAACTCTTTGAGGCGCGTTTCGGAAAAGGTGCCTTGCTCGAGAATGAGGTAGCTGAGCGTGCCGTCTTCGAGGTGGAGGATCCCGGGGAGACTGTGGACAGGGCCGTCTAATAGCCACGCTTTGCTGGAGAATGTATTGGGGGTTTGCATACGATATCTACTTCTTGAATTCTCCTGTTACGGGGCGGTCTTTAATGCCGAGAACTTTTTCTATCTCAGCTTCGATGAATTGGGCCTGCGATGAATCAGTCAGTCCAGAGAGGAGCTTTTTCTGCTTGTTGTTGCGGTCGATGCAGTGGACTTCGTAGGTGATGCTTGTGCTGTTCTTGTTTCGCGTGATCCTCTCTTTGCAGTAGATCTGTTGCACATCTTCGACGGGCGTTTGAGACTGTCCCATCCACCGGAGGGGGTAGTGCTTGACGGTCAGGTAGTACGTGTCGATGCGGACGTCGGTTTTGTTCACGAAGAGGGCTATCGTGTAGTATATCAGGAAGATTCCTACTGCAGCATGGATTGAACCGAAAGCGGCCATCATCCAAACGCCTTGGCTGATGGCGATGCTCATCCAGACGACCATGAAGGCGTTCCAGAAGAGGGCGAACACGATGAGGAAGTAGGCGAGGGCGGACTTCCAAGTGCGTCGGATGACGATGGCGTCGTACTCGGTAACAAGCTCGATATTATCAGGAAGTGGCGAAAGAGGAGAGTTGGAGGCCATGCGAGGTTTTGAATCGAAAATTCTTCGATTTTGCGGGCGCTGTCAACTGCGCGGAGGAACGTGGTGCCCTGTCTAGCGTGGAACGTAGCGCCGGCTAAAGATCGACGCTACCGGACGAGGCGGAAGAAGGCTGTGTTCTCAGGGAGGTCGAAGGTGTAGGTTATCAGGTCGGCTTCGTCGTCGAGGGGTGATTCGCTTTGGCTGTGGGACTCGACTCGGGTCCAGTCGATTAGGTTTGTGGATACTTCGAGTTGCAGCGTTTCGTCGGAGGCAATTTTGGCTCGGGGAAAGACGAGGGTGAGTGTGCTGTTTTTTGAAGATAGTGTCGCGAAGCTTTGGATACCGGGAGCATCGAAGGAGAAGGGATCGGTGCCGAAGAAAGCCTCTATGGCGGCGTTCCATGGGTCGTCGTCGTCGTTGGATTCGGGGTTGATTTGGTTCCAGGCTAGGAAGTCGTCGGTGTCTTGTATCGCGTTGGTGGGTACGGCTTCGAGGGCGACGTAGGCGAGGCGTTCTTGGAAGGAGGGGGCAAGGGCGGGGTTTGATTCCTCAAGGGTGGCGTCGGTGGCGGTGAAGCCGAGAGGGGAGCCGGGGGTGCGGGTGTCGTCGTCGCCGGGGGCGAGCGTGTCTTGGGCGACGGAGAGGTAGTCGGTGTCGGAGCCGGCGATGGCGACTCGCTGGGCATAGTAAGTGCCTTGTACGGGCGGGTCGTCGGTGGGTTCGGGGTGGGCGCCGGCGCTGAGGCTGTGGAAACGGGTGACACCCTCCCAGGGAAGCTTCATGAGCAGGCGGTGGGCATCGCCGGGCGCGGCTTCGCTGGCTCCGCCGTTGGGCCAGGGGAGGAAGGACTTGGAGGTGCCGAAGGCGATGAGGCCGTCGGTGCCATCGGCCAGGGCGGTGATGTCGTCGAGGGCGGGACCGGCGTGGATGGCGAAGCGGCTGACGCCAAGGTCAGCGGTGAGGCGACCGGTGAAGGCGTGGGATCCGGTGAAGTAGCCGACTCCGGAATTGTAGAAGCCCATGGTGCCGCCGATCCAGAGGGCGTCGTCGGCCCAGACCATGTCGCGTACGATGTCGAGGAGGGTTTGGCCGCCGTTTGGTAGCTCGTCGCTGGGGCCGCCGAGGAGAACGGAGTCTACAACTACGCCTGCGGGGTCGAGCTTGCAGATCCATAGGGATGGGATGCTGTCGACGACTGGCAGCTTGAGTCCGCCTCCGGCGTAGTAGTTGCCGTTTGGATCTTGGACGAGGGCGTTGAGCTCGGGGATGCGTTTGGAGGGTAGGATTGAGGCCCAGAGGGGAGAGGCGTCGAGGGAGGAGACTTTGGCTACGAGGCCGTTATATGTAAGATTTGGATACGCATCGGAAAGGTCGAATCCGGGCGCGCTGCCAGTCGCATCGGCATTGGTGAGGGCGAGGTAGGCAATGTGGCCATCGTTGGTGACGATGATTTCGCTGGGGTCGGTGGAGGTGGATCCGCCGCCTGCGTTTTCGTCCGGGGTGTAGACTTTTTGCCAGAGGGGGTCGCCGTTTTCGTCGAAGGCGAAGATGGCGGGGCGGCGATCGAAGGGTGGGCTCTTCAGGGAGGCGCGGCTTAGGACGGCGTAGAAGGGGGTGCCGTCGGGGTTGTAGCCGTAGGCGAGAGCCATGCTCTGGTAGTTGTGGGCTTCCTCGGGGTCGGAAGCGGTGTAGGTCTTGGTCCAAACGGTGCTGCCGTCGGCGTCGATGCGGGTGAGCTGGATCTTGAAGGGATTGGCAGAGAGGACGGTGAAGGTGCCGTCGGCGTGGGGCACGGCGTCGATGGGGCGCGTGTAGGTGGCGTTGAGCATCCAGACGAGTCCGCCTTCGTTGTCGAAGCAGGAGATCTCACCATTGGTGACGGAGCCGCCGCCGGCGATTATGCGATCGGTGCCGGGGAGGGGAAAGACGAAGAGGTCGCGGGTGGCGGAGGTACTGCCATTGGGGCGTAGAGCGCGTATCCAACGACTGGATTCGCCTTCAATGGGTTTGAGGCCAGGGTTGTCGGCGGCGGTTTCGCCGTCGTTGAAGGCTAGCACGGTAGGGTTGCCGCCGAGGGGAGCTCCGGAGTCTTTTTCGAAGATGGGAGTGGTGAAGAGGGTCTTTTCAACATCGACGAGGTCGAAAATGCCGGCGAGCTGGAACTCCATGCCGGCGCGGAGCTCGAGGTCGGCGCCGAGGGTCCAAGCGGGATCGGCGAGGGCGTCGAGCTCGAAGTCGCCGAGCAGGGCGGCGGAGAAGGTGGGACCGAAGGTGACGGGGACTTCCGGTTTGCTGAACTTGAAGTAGAGCTGGGTTTCGGCTTCGGCTTGGAAGGTGACGTTGGCGGCGGAGAAGATGGTCGGGTTGGTAAGTCGGGTGGGGATGGGCAGGACTTCGCAATCGTACTGCGGTTCGCCGTCGACGATGCCACCTCGGAAGACGACCTTCATGCCGGTTGTAATGGGAACGCTGATACCGGCCTCGGCGGCGGCAAGGGCGGAGACGTCGAGTTTGAACTCGGGCGTGAAGGAGAGGCCGCTGGGGAGGACGATGGAGAATAGGGGGAATTCGGCGAGGGTTTCGGTGCGGTCGTTTTCGCTGGCTTCGGAGTTGTCGGTAGCGGCGTGGGCTTCGAGCAGGAAGTTGACGTCGACCACGAGAGTGCCTTCGGCGTAGAGGGATTTCACTTCGCCTGCAGCCATGCTGAGCTCAACGCGGAAGTCGTCCGGCACGACGGCGAAGGAGCCGCTGAGCTCGAAATCGGTGGAGATGGGGATGCGATTGAAATGCAGCGGCAAAGGGTAGTAGGCGGGGCCGGCTTGGCCGAAGGGGCCGGTGCTGTCGATGCCGGTGGCTGGATGGATGCGGGGCAGGCTGGATACAATAGTGCCGTCGATCATGTGGTCGAGGGCGTCGACTTGTTCGCCATTTAGGTAGTGGGTGGTGTCGAGAGATGCGGGGGAGGGGGCGGTAACGCCTGCTACGAGGAAGGGCATCTGTTTGTCGGCGCTTTGGGAGTACTGGGGAGGGATGGTGTCATCGATGACCAGAGGTGGCACTGGATACCTGTCTGGCAGCGCGATGAGCAGCTCGCCTCGCGATACGGGGGGATAGGAATCGTAAGTCAAAATGTCTCCGGAGCCGGTGAAAGATTCGTGGAAGTCGTAGGGGACTGGCGGGTAGTTGAAGGACCAGAGTTCGCGGGCGTCGGTGGTGAAGCGGGAGGTGTCGAGAATGCTGGCCTTGACGGTTTCCAGGTGTTCGTTGGCGACTACGACCTTTAAGTTGGTATCCGGTGTCGTGGATACGGTTTCGTTGGCTTCTATGAACTCGAAGGTAACGGAGGTGGTGGATACGAGGGGAGGGGCTTCCTCCACCTGGAATTCGATGTCGAGGTGAGCTCGCGACCACTTGCTGGTGCTGGTGTTTTCGACTTCGGCGGAGACTTCGAGCTCGGTAGTGCCGTCGCCGAGATCGGTTTCGGAAACAATGACTGGATTCTTGACCACGAGTTTTTCGGAATCCTTCCTCAGGTCGCCGATATCCGGGTGGGTGTATCCGCCAGGAGGAGGATCTAGGATGAGGGGATCGTCGGGGTTGGGGGTGAGTTCGAGAGAGTAGGAGACGGAGGCATCGCAGTTCTTGTTTCCTCGGATAATGACAATGAGTTGGTAGAAGCCTTCCTCGAGCATGCCGGTGGAGCTGAGGTTCTCGTTAATGGCGCTGAGGTTCTCGTGGACGTAGAAGAAGTAGCCGCCCTCCGATGCGTTGTATTCCTGCTTCAGGAAATAGGCGCGGCAGCTGGCGTCGGTGTTGCTGAGGATTTCGAAGTTCAGCTCGTAGTCGGTCCAAAATTTGTCGACCTTAAATTCGAGCACGACCTTGTTGCCGTCGAGAAGCGGGATTGCTGGTTCGTTCCAGGTGGATTTGGAGTGCCAGAAGCCGTCTATATTGGGAGCGGGGTTATCTTCGACAAAGGTGAGGACGGTGCTGGCGGTGCCGGAAAAACTAAGGGATTGTCCGTCGTTCTCGAGCGTGTAGTCGCTATCCAAGTCGGCCGTGGCAGTGGTGCTCCAGGGATTGTCGAACTGGTCGAGCCCTGAGGTTTCATAGGCTAGGTCGAGGCGCCCGTCGGTGGTGCGGAGGGATCCGGAATGCTTGTCGGAAGACGTTCCTGTATGAGTTACTCGGATACTGTATCCGAGCGCTTGAACCTGTTCTACGGAGACGTAGTTGAGGTTGTCTTCGGCGCCTACGAACGGCACGCAAAGTAGAGGGGCTAAAGCAAAGGCGAAACGGCGTAGGGAATTCATATCGCGAAATACCGCGCGGCGTATTGAGCTCAGGCAGGCTCAGGGCCGGCTAGGAACATGTCGTTGGCTTCGCAGGCGGCGAGGACTTGCTGTATGGTTTCGTCGGATACGGAATTCTCGAAGGCGTTCTCCTCGTCGGTGGCGAAGCTAAAGCTGAGGAAGAGGTTATCGGCGCCCTCGCCGGGATCGTGAATGGTGAGGAAGCGGGTGGCGGTGTCGCCGTTGTTGCGGAAGGAGTGGATGGTGCCCTTGGGAATCAGGAAGTTCTCGCCCGCAGTGACGGTGTACCACTCTTCTCCGCGCAGGAACTCCATGGTGCCTTCGAGCACGTAGTAAAGTTCGTTCGCCTTTTCGTGGTAGTGGGGTGGAGGCCCCGGGACCTTGGGAGTGACGTAGACGTCAGCAGTGGCGTAGGCGCCGGTGGATTGGAGAGGGCGAACCTTGTGGCCGATGAACCAGACTTCTGTGCCGAGGGGATATTTTCTCATGGAGAGCAAGGAGTTGAGTGGCAGGTGAGATTTTGTCTTGTTATGAGACAGGCGTCTCATAAGGTACAGCCTTAATGTCAACTTTCGACCTCAGCAAGGGACGCTCCAAGCAGAAGTTGCGCACGCGGCAGCAGTTGTTGCAGGCGACGCGCGAGTTGCTGGATGAAGGGAAGGTTCCTAGCATTGAGGCGGTAGCGGAGCAAGCAGGCGTTTCGCGCGCGACGGCTTACCGGTACTTTGCAAATACGGAGAAGTTGGTTTTTGAAGCGGGGCTGGATGCCGCGTGGCATTCTCTGGAATTCGACCCTTCGAAGCTTCATCCGAGCGACGTGGTGCAGCGTGTGATGCATCTACACGCGGCTATGTGGAAAAACGGAAGGGAGACCGAGCCTGCCTTCCGTCGATTTCTTGGCAGCGCCCTCGCGGAGTGGGTGGAAACCGGTGGAAAAAGTGATTCGAGGGGAGGACGGCGTTTGCTGTTGATTGATATTGCATTGGAACCAGTGAAAGAAGTGTTGGAGTATTCTGAATACAATATGCTGCGGCACTCTTTGGCTGGCATGCTGGGAGCGGACATGTTGGTTTCTTTGCGGGATATCTGCAAGCTGGACTACGAGGAGGCTGAGAGGACGAGTCGGTGGGCAGTTATGAAGTTGCTAGAGTCGGCGATAAGGTAAATCGGGTTGGGTTTGCGTGGCGGTCATTTTGCTTGGGGCCATCGACCTAGGTTGGGTCGCTTTGTGGGGACTAGGAATGGGGGGGGGGCAGCGCTTTCGGGTTTTAGGGAGCTATGCATTTGCGACGAGGAGAAGGCCTTGGTTGACGTGATTCATCGGGCGGGCCTATCTTCGGAAATGGCGGGATTGGATGGAGGGAGTTTACGAGGCGAGGAGATGCCGCGCTGCCAGCGTTGCGGTGTGGAGTTTTCGCGAAAGGAGCGCTCGGGGAATTGGACCGTTTGCGACAGCTGTTACTTGGTGCGGGGATCGTGCTGCCCTGAGTTTGGGCCGGATGATTTGACTCGCGACGATGCGAGCAAGGGGAAGAAGCGTTGTGAGTAGGCGCGCTTCGGTTTGGGGGCACGTTTTTCTGGTCGGCGGCTTGTTGTTGATTGGAACCAATCTACGGCCGGCGATTACGGGAATCGCGCCGTTGGTGGATCGGATGATAGCCGATGGGGTCGATGTGGAGACGATTGGGCTGCAATCGACCCTGCCGCTTCTCTTGTTTGGAGGGGCTAGTGTTTTAGCAGGCGCGGTAGGGAGCTGGCTCGGTTTTGCCCGAGCCTTGGCGCTCGGCTTGGTTGTATTGGCGGCGGGGTGCTTTATCCGCACTTGGGGCCTGGCGGGAGACGGGGGCGTTGCCGCTCGGGTGGGCGGTCCCTTGCTGGTGGGAATGGGGATCGCTTTCGGAAACGTGCTTCTGCCTGGTGTAGTGAAAAGCCGTTATCCGGATCGCTTGGGTGTGATGACGAGTCTCTATTCCACGGCCATGAACGTCGGCGCGGCGCTGGGCTTTGCCCTGGCGGTACCGATGGCGGAAACGTTTGCGGGCGGTTGGAGCGCGTCGCTAGGGTTTTGGGGGCTAGCGGCTTTAAGCCCTCTTGTCCTCTGGATTCCGCAAGTACTCAGGAAGCCGAAAGCGCGTGAGTACACGAATCCTTTCAGGCCGCTGGCCCAGCTCGCTCGAAATGTGAGAGCCTGGCAGGTGACGGCTTTCATGGGGATGCAGTCGCTTTTGTTTTACGCGAGTTCGGCTTGGTTGCCGATCGTGCTCCAAGAACGCGGTATGGGGGAGTCGGCGTCTTATACATGGCCAACTGTGATGCAGTTGTGCGGTTGCGTGGCGAGTCTCACTTTGCCTACTTGGGCGGGAAGGCTACGTTCCCAGAGCTGGGTTGCCGCTGGATGCGGCGCATTGACGGCCCTAAGTATTTGTGGGATCTTATGGTTGCCCTTGGGATGGGTAGGGGGCGCGACAATATGCCTGGGCTTGGGCTTGAATGCCGGATTCGGCGTGGTGTTGCTATTGATTGCGCTTCGTAGTTGGGATGCAAATACGGCAGGCTACTTATCCGCGATGGCCCAGACGATTGGGTACTCGTTGGCCGCGCCTTTTCCATGGTTCGTCGGTTGGCTCAGCGAAAGTAGCGGCAGCTGGCATATCGCCTTTGGCTTCTTGGTTTTGCCGGCGATCGGAGTGATGGTGGCAGGTTGGCTAGGCGGGAAACCGGGCTATATAAAGTAGGTTAGGCCGCGTTAAGGGGATTCTTTAGGTGTTGCTCTCCAAGTCCTTGCGAGCGTTTCCACGAGTGCGGGGATGACTTGATCTAGGGTGTGGTTGCGAGATCTTGGGTTTGGTTGTAGACTACCGTCATGAAATCGAAATTTAGAGAAGCGCAGCGAAATCCAGAGGCGACGTACAGCCGGCCACTCGAAGTTTTGTCGGATGCCGAGCTGACGCAGGAAGAGAAGCGGTCTGTCTTGGAGGCTTGGAAGGCGGAAGCCATCCATTTGCAGGAGTCTTCGGGCGAAGGCTTTGGGGGTGGCGAACGGAGTAGTCTCGATGAAATTGCCAAAGCCCTTAGTCGAGTGTAGGCGGGATCTCGCAGCCCGACTAGGCTCTGGCTAGAGGGATCGGAGCTTTACCAAATACCGGTTTCGCCGGATTTCAGGTTTTTCGCGAAGGCAACCAAGAGTTGGATACAGTGTTCTGCATCTTGCAGGTCGATGACTTCGCTAGGCGTGTGCATGTAGCGCAGGGGCAGGCAAATGAGGCCAGTGGCGACGCCTGGGCCGGCGACTTGAATGGCTCGGGCGTCGGTGCCGGTGGGGCGTGGATCGCTTTCGAGCTGGTAAGGGATGTCGTTCGCTTCGGCCGCTTCGACCAGTTTTTGGTAGACGATGGGGTTGATGTTGGGGCCTCGCGTAATGATGGGGCCACCGCCGAGCTTGAATTCGCCGAACTTGCGTTTGTCGCAGTCGGGGTGGTCGGTGGCGTGGCCAACGTCGACGGCCACGGCGAAGGTGGGGGCGGCGTTGTAGGTTGAAATCATGGCTCCGCGCACGCCGACTTCCTCTTGGGCGTTGGCGACGGAGATGACTTTGGCTTGCAGCTTGTCCTTTTCCTTGGCGAGACGACGTAGGGTTTCGCCGACGATGTAGGAGCCGCCTTTGTTGTCGAACGCTCGTGCGGTAGCGACGCTGCCATGGATGAACTCGAACTCGTGGTCGTAGGTGGCGACGTCGCCGACCTGTACGCGGGATTGGGCGTCGGCCTTATCCTTGGCGGCAATATCGATCCACATCTCGTGGATTTGCGGCACCTTCTCGCGATCCTTGGCATCCATGAGGTGCACGGCTCTTTTGCCAGTGACCCCTTTGACGACGCCGTTCTTCGTCTGAATGAGGACGCGGCGTCCGGAGATGACGATGCGGTCGTGTCCGCCGAGCGTTTGGAAGTAGAGAAAACCGTTGTCGTCGATATAGTTGATCTGCAAACCGAGCTCGTCGAGGTGTCCGGCGAAGAGGACAGAGGTTTCTGCATCCGGATTTAGGATACCGATGCGGTTGCCGATGGTGTCCTTTTGGTAGAGGTCCGAAGCTGGTTCGACGTACTTGTCGTAAGCCGCTTGGGCTTGTTGTTCGGCTCCGGAAGGGCTTTTGGCGGTCAGGAGTTCGAGGAGAAATTCGGGTGCTTGCATAGAGATAGTGATTCGCGACCCCTTTCGACGAGCTTAAGGTCGTCGACAAGGTTGTTCCTACATGGAGAGATTGTAAGTTTTTCCGTTTTCGAGGGATTCAGGTTTTTCTATTAGGTCAGCAATTTTTTGAGCGATCGTATCCGGAGTGGGGATACGTCCTTCTTCCTTCAGCTTGATAAATCGTTCGACCTCCGGAAAGTGGCTGGGGGAGGTTTTACGAATCTGTTCCTGCATGGCGGTTTCCATCACGCCAGGATTGATGTTGGCGAAGACGGTTGGGTGGGGCGCGTTTTCTTGCTCCTTGGCGATGGTGCGGACCAGTTGCTCCTGTCCGGCTTTGGTTGCGCAATACAGGGACCAGCTTGCTTTGGCTCTATCTGGGAGTGCGGCTCCGGAGGAGATTTGCAGAAACGCTTTGGGAACCGGCAAGGATTCCACCCGTTTGAGGAAGGCGGAAGCCGCGAGTGCGGATTGGGTCAGGTTGGCAGCGATGGTTTCTTCGATCTCGAAGGGGTCGAGGTTTTGAGCTGGTTGCAACAAGCCGAGTCGCCCCGCGTTCGCGATGAATACGATGCTTTCCGAGTCTTCGAGTGGTTCGTCCGCCAAGGCTTTTTGAAAGATGCTGGCGGCGAGTTGTGGTTTGGTGAAGTCGCAGGTGTGGAAGGTGCCAGAGAATTCACCTTGCGTACGACCAAATCCTACGAGCTTTGTTTGTTCGTTTTCTAGGACCTTGGAAAGCGCTTGTCCTAGGCCTTTGGATACTCCGGTGATGATGATAGTGCGCATAGTGGGGTGGCTGGTTTTCGTGACCCTTTTGACGAGCTCAAGGTTGTCGACAAGGTCGCTCCTACAGTTCGTCAATGATGTCCTCGAGCGGATAGCTGATAATCTCTGCGAGCGTTGGGTGGTACCAATGCGTCTTCAGGAGGTCGGCCGCTGTCAGATTGTTGGAGACGGCGACGGAGAGGGCGTGGATGAGTTCGCCGGCGTCTTTGGATACGATTTCGGCTCCGAGAATGCGACCCGTTGGCTTTTCGCCGAAGAGGCGAACGAAGCCGTACTTGGCTTCCATGAGGATGGACTTGCCGTGGTCGTCAAAGGGATAGTCGGCGGCGATGTAGTCGATGCCGCGTTCTTTGAGCGTTTTTTCCGTGAGGCCGACGCGGGCCACTTGTGGGTCGGTGAAGACCACGTCGAGCATATGGTCGTAGTTGAGGGGGCCGAAAACGCTGCTTGGCTTTTGGAACGCGTGGCGGGCTGCGTATTCGCCTTGGAGCACGGCGGTGTGAACGATCTCGAAGGGGCCGGCGCAGTCACCCGCGGCGTAGACGTCGGGGTTGGTGGTGAGCTGGTGCGCGTCGGTTTTGATCTGGCCGTTGGGAAGCAGCTCGATTCCCGCGGCTTCGAGCCCAAGGTTTGCGGTGTTGGGACTGCGTCCGAGAGCGTTTACGACATACTGGGCGGTGACTGACTTTTCGAAGCCTTCGTGGTCGAAGACTGCCTTGAATCCGGTGTCCGTTTTTTCGATACGTTTGAGGGAGGTGCCAGTGTAGAGGTCCATGCCTTCATCGCGGAATGCTTTCTCGACAGTTTCGGATACGTCAGCTGCCTGGTCTTTGAGGATGTGGCTGCTGCGTTGGATTTGGGTGACTTTGCTGCCGACTCGATTGAGGAATTGGGCGAGTTCGCATGCTACGACACCGCCTCCGAGCACGATGACGGATTCGGGCAGGAAATCGAGGTCGAGAACTTGGTCGCTAGTCCAGATTTCTTTGTGGTCGAGTCCGGGTATCGAAGGCACGGATACAGTAGATCCGGTGGCGATAATGAACTTTTTTCCTTGGAGCCGAGTGCCGTCGGATAGTTCGATGGTATTGCGATCTATGAACTTTGCGTAGGAGCGATAGAGGTCGTACTTTCGGCTCCGCATAGAATCCACGCGGTAGTCGGAAAACTCTTTGATGGTTTCCACCTTGCGTTGGTGCAAGGCAGGCATGTCGACTTTCGCTGAGGGGATGTCGAGGCCGAACTTCTTGGCGTTTTGGGCGAGGTGCAAAACTTCCGCGGAGTAGATGAGCGTCTTGGATGGCATGCAGCCGCGGAGTATGCAGAGTCCGCCGAGTTCGTCGGCGCCGTCGATGACGGCGACGCTGTCCGAGAAGCCGCGAGCGACGCGGGCGGCGTTGAAGCCGCCGGAGCCGCCCCCAATTGCGATAAAGTCGTAGGTTTTCATTTTATTAGTTTGAAGCTGTGTAGTGAATGGATGCAGCGATCTCTTGAGCCGCGGTTTTGCCCCTGAGCTTTTCAACGAGCGTAAGGGAGAATTCGACTGCGGTGCCGAGCCCTTGGGAGGTGGTGAGGTGCTGGTCGACGACGACGGCTGCGTTCGAGGCGCGTGGTAGAGTGTCGCGGACGGAGATGTGGGATGTGGCATCTCGCTCGTCGAGGATGCCGTGCTGGGCCAATATTTTCGGCGCGGCGCAGATAGCGGCGAGTTCCCTGCCGGCCTTGTCTTGGCCGACGAGCACATCGCGTACATTCTGGTCCTCCGCAAGGTCCAAAACGCCGGGGCCTCCGGGGAGGATCACCAGGTCGAAGGTTTGCTTGCTCGCCAGTGAAAGGGAAGTGTCCGCTGAAAAGGTGATTTGGTTTCGCCCCGTGACGCTGGGACTGCCGTCCACGCTGGCGACGGTAACGTCCACCTCGGCGCGGCGCAGGATATCGACAGGGGTGAGGGCCTCGATCTCCTCGATACCGTCGAATACGATGACGAGGGCGTGTGGTCGATTGTTGGGCATCTTGTTTTTTTGGGGGATGGGCGGGAGGTCAGGCAATCATTTTGCGTCTGTCTGGCCGAACTTAGATGGTGAAGTCACGCTGCTTATGCTTGCGGGTTGACAGGGAGGAAGGGAAAACAAGCGGATGAAGGAATTGAAGGGAAAGCGGTTATTGATCCTAGGCTGTGGTTACTTAGGCAAGATTTTGGTTGCGGAGGCGCTGGAGCGGGGGATGCGGGTATTGGCTGTATCTCGAAATGTGGATACGCTTTCTGAAGTAGGAGCCAAGGGGGCGGAGACGTTTTGTGGAATGGTTGACGCTGAGCTCTGGCATGAGGCAGCGGGCGAAGATGTTGATTTTGTGGTAAACTGCGTGAGTTCGGCGGGAGGTGGCTTGGCAGGCTACCGTCAGTCTTACATAGGCGGTAACGAGTCGCTTAGCAAGTGGGCGAGCAAGGTCGGCTTCAGCGGGCGGGCGCTCTACACGAGCAGCGTGAGCGTTTACGGAGATGCGGACGGGGGCTGGGTGGACGAGTCCGAGGCCCCCGAGCCGGCGAACGAGAGAGGGCGCTTGGTTCGCGAGTCCGAGCGGGTGTTTTTGCAGGGACTGGAAAGGGCGGAAGCCGCGGTCTTGCGTCTGGCTGGACTCTATGGTCCGGGGCGACATTTGATGCTGGATCGGCTGCGATCGGGCGAGCGGGAGCTTCCGGGGTGGGGCGACTACTATTTGAACTTGGTTCGCATCGAAGATGTCGCAGCGGCCGTTTGGCATTGTTGGGAGGCTGAAGAGGGAATTTGCGGGACGTTTACGGTGGTGGACGACGAACCTGCTTTGAAGCAGGACATTGCGACTTGGATTGCCTTCCAGGTGGGGAATCCGCCTCCGGTTTTCACGGGAAAAATCGATTCGAGCGGTCGCGCTTCACGTCGCTTGGGGGAAGGTGGGCGTCCTGCGAACCGTCGCATTCGAAACGCGGCCTTGAAGGAGGCTACTGGTTGGAAGCCGCGGTTCGCCAGTTTTCGCGATGGCTTTAGCGAGCTGCTGGACGAGGGATAGGGATTGACGAAGCGGTAGCCTAGAGGCAGCTTGGCCCGCTGTTTTAGCAAACGAATAACCCGAAACTGATTTTAGAAAAGGAGCTGAATTATGGCTGGAGTTGGAAAATTGATGAAGCAAGCCGCCAAGATGCAAAAGAAGATCGAGGCCTTGCAGGAGGAGCTTGCGAATAAGGAGCTCGAAATCTCCAGCGGGGGCGGCGCCGTCGTGATCACCATCAACGGGCAGAGCGAATTCAAGTCGCTCAAGGTCGATCCGGAGCTTCTTAAGGAAGAGGCCAGCTTGGTGGAGGAAACCCTTTTGGAAGCGATCAAGGAAGCGGCTTCCAAGGCGAAGGCCTACAACGAAGAGGAGATGTCGAAAGCGACTCAAGGGTTCAGCATGCCTGGCCTCATGTAGTTGTTTTTTCGTTACTGCCGATATGACTCCCGCATTCGAAGCGCTGCAAAAGGAGCTCAAGCGCTTGCCGGGGGTGGGCTTCCGATCCGCCGAGCGGATGGCGATCCACCTCCTGCTAGAAAAGCCGGAAGCCGCGAAGCGACTCAGCGACGCGATTTTGAGCGCCAGCGAGCGCGTGCGCAGCTGCTCCACTTGCGGGAACGTTTGCGAGGAGGAGCGTTGTTCTATTTGCGAGGACGTGCGCCGAGAGGAGAGCGGATCGCTTTGCGTGGTCGAGCACGTCAGCGACTTGATGGCGATCGAGAAGTCGGGCGCCTATCGAGGTCGCTATCATGTTTTGCATGGGAAGCTGTCGCCGATCAATGGAGTGGGGCCGGAAAGCTTGAATTTGTCCGGGATTGCCAAGCGGGTGAAGGACGAGGGTGTGACCGAGGTGATACTCGCTCTGCCGAACGACGTGGAAGGCGAGGCCACTTGTCATTACCTGACGGAATTGGTGGAAAGCGATTCGGTGGAGGTTTCTCGAATCGGGTTTGGACTGCCGAGCGGGGCTTCCGTGTTGTATGCAGATTCTGGAACATTGAAAAGTGCGCTTGACGCTCGCAAACGCTACTGAGTTGGCGCAGCGTGCGGAGCCATGTTACCAGATGTTTCTAACGAAGTTGTATACGACAAGGCGACGGTCGATGAGCTGTTGCTGAGAGAAAAGGACGGCCGTCCGCTGTTGCGGCGATTGTTTGAAATCTACCTAGAGGAGACTCCGCGGCTCCTGGAGGAGCTCGAAGCTGCGGTGGCTGCAAAGAACGAAGAAGAGGTGTACGATGTCGTCCACCAAATGAAAGGCTCCGCGGCGGCTTTGGGGGCTCGAAAACTCTTTCGCTTGACCGAGGTGGCACTATCTCTCTGCAAGGACGGCGAGATATTGAAGGTCGATGACTTGGTCGAGCGCATCGAGGACGAGTCGGACGCTTACATCCGGGACGTGTCGCAGATTTTGAACCAGGCCTAGTTGAGTCCGATTGGGTCGCCGAGTCTGCTAGCGGTTGAGTCGAATTTGATCCTGCCTCGTGGACGCCGGCTGAAGCTCGGCTTTGTGGCGGCGCATAGCGAGGAGGCGTTCCATCGCCGCCGTTGGCCAAGCCAGAAAAAAGGCGCCCCTTGCAGGGACGCCTTTTTCGCGAGAAATTTGAATGGGGAACGCCTAGTCTTGGCTGACAAGCTTCAGCTTCACTGCCAGTCGTGTCATGTCCGTCGCCCCGCGCAGGTTTAGCTTGCGCATGATGTTTGAACGATGGGCGTCGATAGTGCGAACGCTGAGGTTGAAGGAGCGAGCGATTTCCTTGGAGCTGTAGCCCTCTCCCACCATTTGCAGGACGTCGGTCTCGCGAGGCGTGAGCATCTTGAGGCTGTCGTTGTAGTCCTTGTTGGTGATGGGCTGGCGGAGCAGCTTGTAGGCTTCGGGAGAGTAGTAGACGGCACCCTTGAGGATTTGGCCGATGGCGTCCTTGAGGCTCTCGATGGAGCTGTTTTTGGTGACGAGGCCGTTGACGCCGCGCTCGACGGTGTTCTTGACGATTTCCGGAGTGAAGTGGGCGGAAACGAGGATGACCTTACATTCGGGGGTGCGGTCCTTGATGCGGTTGAATACGGTGAGGCCGCCGAGCTTCTTGATCTTGAGGTCGAGGATAACGAGATCCGGTTGCAGGTCGAGGCAAGCTTGCAAGCCTTCCTCGCCGTCGTCGAATTGACCGACCACTTCCAGCCCGAAGTCGGTCCGGACGATTGATTCTGTGAGTTCTCTAAAGAGTATTTGGTCTTCGATGAGTACGACTTTCATTCGGTCTACGGTCTAAATACAGGTGCTGGCTGTTGAAGTTTTCTTAGGTGGCGATTCAGGTAGTTTACGTATTACTACCAGCTTGGTAACGACAATTAATGATCAACTGCTGAATCTAAGCAACATGTTTGTTGCCGCTTTACGGTCTATTATCGATTTACGAAGGATGCTTGCTTAAAACAGGGGGTGATTACCCCTTGTTTTGCGACGCTGATCTGGGGATTGCGTCGGTAAGCTGGCGCTGCTGGGTACTTAGGCGCGAGTGCCGTTATTTGAAAATCGCTCGCAAAAGCTTGGGGGCTTAGATTCCCCTCTGATTTTGTGTTGAATGGAGGGCATAAATAGCTAACCCCGATGCCTTGTCCTGCTTGATAGCACTATCCGAACAATCCTATGGCACTTAGTAGAGTAGTAATCACTGGCGTTGGCCTCACTTCTCCCAATGGCAATACGCTTGAGGAATTTCGTCGCAGCCTTCTCGAAGGCAAGGGTGGCATTTGCAGGATCGACATGCGTTACATGGGGCAGGTCTTGGCGGGCGTGTGCGATTTCGAAGCGACCAAGTATCAGCGCCGCAAGGACTTGCGTGTTGGTACTCGGGCGGGGAGCATTTCTATCTACTGCGCTCGCGAAGCGCTGGCCGATGCGGGTATCGAGGCCAACGAACTCGATTCCAAGCGCACTGGCATTTACGTGGGAACCACGGAGCATGGTAATGTCGAAACGGAAAACGAGGTCTACAACATTTCCCAATTCGACTACGACACCAAGTTTTGGTCGCACCACCACAATCCGCGCACTGTTTCTAACAACCCAGCTGGGGAAGTTTCCCTAAACCTGAAGGTGCACGGTCCCGCTTACACGATCGGAGCCGCTTGCGCGGCGGGCAATCTCGGGCTTATCCAAGGCATGCAAATGCTTCAGCTAGGCGAGGTCGACCTAGCGATTGCGGGTGGCGTTTCCGAGAGCATACGGTCCTTCGGCATTTTTGCGGGATTCAAGAGCCAGGGGGCTTTGGCAGAGCACGAGGACCCGAACAAGGCTTCGCGCCCCTTCGACAAAGACCGCAATGGCATCGTGGTGTCCGAGGGAGGCGCCTTGTATACGCTTGAGCGTCTGGAGGATGCCCAAGCCCGCGGAGCCAAGATCTACGGCGAAATCGTGGGCTACCAAATCAACTCCGACGCGACCGACTACGTTTTGCCGAATCCTGAACGCCAAGCGGAATGCATGAGGGGGGCCTTGGAAAAAGCAGGCATGCAACCGAGCGACATACACATCGTGAGCACGCATGCGACGGCCACGCCGCTGGGCGACATTCAAGAGTGCGAAGCGGTTCGCGAGGTTTTTGCGGATTGTCCGGACACCCACGTCAACAACACCAAGGGTTACATTGGCCATGCCATGGGCGCAGCCGGTTCGCTCGAGCTGGCGGGGAACTTGCCGTCCTTCGAGGACGGTTGGGTGCACCCCACAATCAACGTGGACAACCTCGATCCCAAGTGCGACCTGCCGGGCTTGGTGCTCAACGAGGCCAAGCAAGCGAAACGGGTTGACGCCATTCTTAATAATTCCTTTGGTATGCTCGGTATTAACTCGGCGCTGATCATCAAGCGCTTTTCGAACTAGCAAAGAAAACTTACATGACCAAAGACGAATGCAAGCAAGTGGTGCTCGACATCATCGCAGAAATAGCTCCTGACGAGGATCTTAGCGATGTTAAAGGCGATGTCGCCCTACGTGAGCAACTGGACCTCGACTCGATGGATTTCCTCGATATCGTGATGGAACTCCGCAAACAGCACAGCATCGAAGTGCCCGAATCCGACTACGTTCAGCTGGCTTCCCTAGACAGCTGCGCGGAGTACCTGACTCCAAAGTTCAACGCATTGGTCTAAGAGTTTAGCCTGACAGATCAATTTTTTCGAATTGGCCCACCCGGAGCGGTTGGGCCATTCTTGTATCCAAGAGTTGAGTACTAAATGTCTGAACACTACGACGTAGCGATCATTGGGGCTGGCATGTCCGGCTTGTCGGCTGGCATTCGGGCGGCCCACTTCGGAAAGAAGGCGATCATCCTCGAGCAGCATAATGCCCCGGGAGGCTTGAACAGTTTTTACGCCAAGGAAGGGCGCAAGTATGATGTCGGCTTGCACGCCATGACCAATTTCGTGCCGGCCAAGGAGCGCAGGGCGATTTTTAACAAGCTCTTGCGTCAGCTGCGTATCGACCGCTCCGAGCTCGACCTGATCGAGCAAAAGTCGTCTCGCATCGCCTTTCCGGGCGCGAACCTGCGCTTCGGTAACGATGAGGCGTTGCTGGAAAGCGAAGTGGAGCGCGTTTTTCCGGGGCAAGTCGATGGTTTCATCCGGTTGAGCGTGGCTGTGCGGAACTATCCCGATGCCGCGATCAGTCAGCCTTACCAGTCCACGCGCAAGTGGATCAAGCAGTTCATTTCGGATCCGTTGCTGGAGGAGATGCTTTTTTGTCCGCTCATGTACTACGGCTCGGCTGTCGAGGACGACATGGACGTGGGGCAGTTCGTGGTCATGTTTCGCTCGATTTTCCACGAAGGCTTGGCGAGACCGGCTGAGGGAATCCGCTTGTTGATACGGGTAGTGCTGGATCGCTACCGCAAGTTGGGCGGTATCCGTAAGATGAAGACAGGCGTAAAGCAATTGATCGCCGAGGGCGGCAAGATTTCGCGAATCGTCTTGGAGAACGGCTCTGAGCTGACTGCGGATGTAGTGCTCTCGTGCGCGGGCTTGCCGGAGACTTACGCGCTCGTGGACAAGGCTTTGGTCCCGGACCAATCCAAGCTTGCTGGGCAGCTTTCCTTTTCGGAGACGATCGCGGTCTACGAGACTTTGCCGGAGACATGGGGCTGGGGCGATGACACCATCGTTTTCTTCAACAACGCGGAGACCTTTTCCTATCGCAATCCGGCGGATCCGATCGATTTGCGTAGTGGAGTCATTTGTTTGCCGAACAACTTCGAGTATGGCGACCGTCCTCTAGGCGAGGGCTTGGTGCGCGTCACTTGTCTGGCGAATCACGATACCTGGTGCGGGTATTCGGACGAGCAGTATGTGGCGGCAAAGGGGGACTGGTTTGGGCGCATTCAGCAGTCGATTTTGCCGATGATGCCGGTCGCGACGCGACAATATGCGGAAGACTTGGTGGCGACGGACATGTTTACGCCTAGGACTGTCAAGAAGTTCACGCGGAGGGCTCGCGGAGCGATTTATGGTTCGCCAGGCAAGGTGAAGGACGGGCGCACCGAATGGGGCAACCTGTTTCTATGCGGCACGGATCAAGGCTACTTGGGGATCGTGGGAAGCATGTTAAGCGGCGTGGTCATGGCCAACGAGCACGTGCTCAAGGGCTAGCCTTCAGTAGTAGTAAATCACCCAGGCCCCGAGGGCAGCGAGCGCTGTAAAGGCGACGGCGCTGATGATGAGGCAACCGCGTCTGGTTTCGGCGGCGGCGTTCTTGGCGTCGGGACCGAGTTCTTGGTATAGGTCGCTCGCCACTTTGCTGCTGGGGCTCGATTCGATTTCCAAGCTGGATGCGACTTCTCTGTCTTCGGGGATCGCTTCCGCGAGACGGTTCGATCGGGGGCTTTTGCTAGGCATGGTGGCGATGGACTCCCGGTCGATCTCTTGGTTTATCCAGTCGAGGTGGTCGAGAATGAGTTGTTTTTGCTGCTTTAGCTGTCGGAGTCGTTCGCTTTCCATGGCGGTGTTCGCTTCCTAGGATCGACGGAAATTGCAAGGGGTTGAGAGGTGGGGTTCCGTTTTGCTATCGGCCAGCTCCTGCAAAGCGGACCGGGTGGAACCGGTCCCTCCAGCTTGACGACCTCTGTGTCGTCTGCCTTGTGGGAGCCGCATCGGGGCACGAAAAAACCCTTTCCGTTTTCGCGGAAAGGGCTTTGAAAGTGGTGTGCTAAGAATCGTCTTAGGCTTCGATGGCGACCTTGCGGTGTTCCTTGTCGAAGACGACCTTGCCGTCGCTGAGGGCGAACAACGTGTGGTCGCGTCCCATGCCAACGTTCTTGCCAGCGTGGAAGCGGGTGCCGCGTTGGCGAACGATGATGTTGCCGGCGATTACTTCTTCTCCGCCGAACTTCTTAACGCCGAGGTTCTTTGGGTTAGAGTCGCGTCCGTTCTTGGAAGTACCTTGTCCTTTTTTGTGTGCCATGGCTGAAGGGTGCTATCTGCTAGCTAAATCGGTTTTGGTTTAGGACTCGATGGAGTCGATCTTGATGACGGAGAGCTCTTGGCGATGTCCGCGGCGACGCTCGTAACCTTGGCGCTTCTTCTTCTTGAAGACCACGATCTTGCGGCCGCGCTTGTTCTCAAGGATGGTTGCGGAAACCTTTGCGCCGCTAACGAAAGGTGCGCCCAGCTTGAAAGCATCGCCTTCGCCCACGGTGAGGACTTCGTTGATTTCGAGCTTCTGTCCAGCTTCCGTTTCTGGGTAGCGGTTCACGATAAGAACGTCGCCTTCGGTTACGGTGTACTGTTTGCCCTGTGTTTGAATGGTTGCTTTCATCGGAAAAATTGGAAACCGCGTAATAAGGTCGCTTTGCGGCCCATGATCAATCTTTTTATCGGAAAATTTTTGGTAAATGGATGTAGAGAGAGTTCGGGGTTATTTCAACGACGCGGCCACAGTGCAACACTATGCGAAGGCTGTGGCTAACGTTGGGCTTTGGGAATCGGAGAAGCTGTTGTTTAGCAAGTACTTCTTGCGGCAAGAAAGTTTGCTGGACCTTGGTTGCGGAGCAGGGCGCGCGAGCATCGGCCTCTGGGAAGAGGGGTTCGAGAGGGTATTGGGCACGGATTTGGCGGAGGCCATGGTTCAGGAGTCGAGAGATATCGCGGAGTGCCTAGGGTGCCCGTTTTCCTTCCAGAGAGAGGATGCGACTGCTCTCAGCTTTGCCTCGGACCGATTTGACGGGGTGGTCTTTGCTTTCAATGGATTGATGCAGATCCCGGGGCGATCGGTGAGGCGTCGCGCCTTGAAGGAGATCCACCGGGTGTTGCGCGCGGGCGGGCGTTTCATTTTTTCGACCTTGGATCGGGAAGATCGCTTGTACTCGAAGGTGTTTGCAGTGGCGGACGACCCGGAACACGACCTGAGGCAAAACGACCAGCTGCTCGACTACGGGGATCGACATTTCCGGACCGAGCACGGAACGACTTTCATGCACGTGCCGCTGCGAGCTGAGGTGGTGGAAGACTTGCGGCAAGCGGGTTTCGAGCTGTTGGAGGACGCGATGCGTAGCGAACTGGCCTGCGAGTCTGCCTCGGTTCGCGAATTTTCGGAAGACTGCCGCCTTTGGGTGGCTCGGAAGCCGCGCTAGACACTATATATTAGAAGGCGAAAAAGCGCTTTACCCGAGGGGAGAGGAAGGCATAGTGGCCGCTTTCCCAATTTTAGACCACGCTAACCATGAGCAGAAAAAACTACTTCAACACACTGACTTTGGCCCAAAAGCTGGAGCAACTCGGCCGTTGCCGTTTTATGAATCCCTCCGAGTTTAACGGAGTCGAAGCACTCAAGGGCAAGAAAGTGGTCATCGTGGGCTGTGGCGCTCAGGGCCTCAACCAGGGCCTCAACATGCGTGACTCCGGTCTCGATGTCAGCTACACGCTGCGTGGGGCGGCGATCGAGGAGAAGCGCCAGTCTTGGAAGAACGCGACCGAGAACGGCTTCGCAGTGGGTACCTACGAAGAGATGCTTCCTTCGGCGGACCTCGTGTTGAACCTCACTCCCGACAAGCAGCACACTGCGGTGATCAATGCGGTTCAGCCGCTCATGAAGAAGGGCGCGACCCTCGCGTACTCGCACGGCTTTAACATCGTAGAAGAAGGCATGCAGATCCGCGACGACCTCACGGTGATCATGGTCGCTCCCAAGAGCCCTGGCACCGAGGTGCGCGAAGAGTACAAGCGCGGTTTCGGCGTTCCGACCCTTCTCGCGGTTCACACCGAGAACGATCCGGAAGGCAAGGGCTGGGATATCGCCAAGGCTTACGCTTGCGCTACAGGTGGCGATCGCGCCGGCTGCCTCGAGTCTAGCTTCATCGCCGAAGTGAAGTCCGATCTCATGGGCGAGCAGACCATCCTCTGCGGTCTCCTCCAAGCCGGCTCTCTTCTCGCCTACGACAAGATGATCGAAGAAGGCATCGAAGCAGGCTGGGCTTCCAAGTTCGTGCAGCACTCCTTCGACACGATTTGCGAAGCGCTCAAGCACGGTGGCATCACTAACATGATGGATCGCCTCAGCAACCCAGCGAAGCTCAAGGCTTTCGAGCTTTCCGAGCAGCTGAAGGACATCATGCGCGACCTCTTTGACAAGCACCAGGAAGACATCATGTCCGGCGCTTTCTCCAGCGGCATGATGGCCGACTGGGACAACGACGACAAGGACTTGCTGGCGTGGCGCGAAGCGACCAACGAAACCGCATTCGAAAAGTCGACTGCTGGCGATGTGGAAATTTCCGAGCAAGAGTACTTCGACAAGGGCATCCTTATGGTGGCCTTCGTACGCGCCGGTGTGGAGCTCGCTTTCGAGTCCATGACCAACGCGGGCATCAAGGAAGAGTCGGCCTACTACGAGTCCCTCCACGAAACGCCTCTCATCGCCAACACCATTGGCCGCAAGAAGCTCTACGAGATGAACAAGGTTATCTCCGACACGGCCGAGTACGGTTGCTACCTCTTCTCCAACGCCGCGATTCCTCTGCTTGGCGATTTCATGAAGGGAATCAAGACCGACGTGATCGGCAAGGGTCTCGAGTCCAGCTGCACAGCAGTTGACAACCAAGAGTTGGTTGCAGCCAACGCCAAGATCCGCAGCCACGGTGTCGAGAAGATCGGCGCGGTATTGCGCGGTCACATGACTGCTATGGCGAAGATCGCGGTGGGCGGTTAATCGTTCCACTGGTGTAGTTGAAATTTAGGGACGCCCCGCTCGCGAGAGTGGGGCGTCTTTTTTTTTGTGGGGGAGAGGAACGGCCAAGCTCCACGATGGCGAGGGTAGGGCTGTCTGGCCTAGGTAGCCGCGTTGCAAGATCATTCGTCCACGGCGGACTGGGCCAGTCCGCCCTACCTTGGGGCGAAGCGCCCGACTATGAGGCGCGGGATTAGCTCAGATCAAAGAGGCTTATAGTTTTTCGGTTATGCTCGATACCGGGCTAATGAGCCTTTTGGTAGGAGTCGCCTGATTTCAACTTAAACGCCTAACCACGTATTGCCATGGACGCGTTTGTCCTGTCGCGTATCCAATTCGCGGCGAACATCACTTTTCACATCCTCTTCCCGTCGATCACGATTGGGCTGGGGTGGCTATTGCTCTACTTCAAGTTTCGCTTCCAAAGGAGCAAGGACGAGAAGTGGATGGAGCTGTATTTCCTGTTCACCAAGATCTTCGCCCTGACCTTCAGCTTGGGGGTTGTGAGTGGGGTGACCATGTCGTTCCAGTTTGGAACCAATTGGCCCGGCTACATGAATACCGTTGGAAATATCGCAGGGCCGTTGCTCGCCTATGAAGTGCTGACCGCGTTTTTCCTGGAGGCGAGCATGCTGGGAATCATGCTCTTCGGCTTTCGTCGTGTGAAGCCTTGGGTGCATAGTTTGGCGACGTTTCTGGTGGCAGCAGGAACGAGCTTATCCGCTTTTTGGATACTGGCGTTAAACAGCTGGATGCACACGCCCACGGGATTCGAAATGATCGACGGCGTGGCTCACGCAACCAGCTGGAAAGAGGTCATTTTCAACCCTTCCATGCCGTATCGATTTGCGCATGCGGTTTTGGCGTCCGGGCTAACGGTTGCGTTTTTGGGAGCGGGGCTCATGGCTTACAAGCGATTGAGGGGAGACAGCGGGGCGGCGGTGCAAGCGGGTTTGCGGTCTTGTCTGTTTCTAGCGGCCGTCCTCGCCCCGCTTCAGCTGGTGGTCGGTGATCTGCACGGAACGAACACCCGTGACTACCAGCCGCAGAAGCTCGCTGCCATGGAAGCGCTTTGGGAAAGTGGGGAAGGGGTGCATCTGAGCTTGTTTGCCCTGCCTGACGAAGCGGAGAGGGAGAACCGCTTTGAAGTTTCGGTGCCCAAGTTGGGCAGTCTCATCGTGACGCGAGACCCGAACGGGTATGTGCAGGGATTGAACGATTTCGAAGGAGAGCATCCGCCGGTGGCTCCCGTTTACTGGTCGTTTCGCATTATGGTGGGAACGGGCATGTTGATGATATTTGCCGGCCTCTACGGGGCTTGGTCGCTTTGGAAGCGAGGTGAATTGCCGACTTGGTTCCTGCGCTTGCTGCAGTGGATGACGCTGGCGGGGTGGGTTGCCACGGTGGCGGGCTGGTACGTCACTGAGATCGGTCGCCAGCCGTGGCTGGTGCAGGGCGTGCTGAAGGCAAAGGACGCGGTGGCGGACATTCCTCCGGCGAATGTGGGAGTGACCTTGGCGGCATACCTGCTTACCTATGCCGTGCTCTTAGTCGCTTACGTGACGGCTCTTTTCTACCTGACTCGCAACGCCAAGAGGGCGGGGGACGTGAATCGTAAACCGAATCCGCAATGAACGAATTTTTGCAAGATGGGGCTTGGTTGCCTTTCGCTTTCGCCTTTTTGATTGGCCTGTCGATGCTGCTTTATGCGGTGCTCGATGGTTACGACTTAGGGGTTGGCTTGTTGTCGCGTTTCGTTGAACGGCCGGATCGAGACCGAATGGTGGGGTCGATTGGCCCTTACTGGGATGCGAACGAGACCTGGTTGGTCCTAGGGGTGGGGCTGTTGCTGGTGGCCTTCCCGGCGGCCCACGGTTTGGTCTTGGGAGAGCTTTACCTACCGGTCGCGATCATGCTGGTCGGGCTTATTTTCCGCGGCGTGTCATTCGACTTCCGCAAGAAGGTGGCGCCGGAGAAGCAGGAAGGCTGGGACCGGACTTTCTTTTTAGGATCCTTGGTGGTGGCCTTGAGCCAAGGCTACATGGTCGGGCGTTTTGTGGTAGGATTTCAGTCGGGCTGGATCAGCGAGCTCTTCTCGGTGTTCTTCGGTTTTTTGGTGGTGGCTGGCTATGGCTTGATGGGGGCGGCTTGGTTGATTCTCAAAACGGAAGACGCCCTGCAGCGATTTGCGGTCAAGTGGGCGCGCCGGGCGATTTGGGCCATGGTGGCGGCCGCGCTGCTGAGCAGCCTCACGGCCCCGTTCGTGAATACGCGTATCTATGACCGGATGTTTGCGTTTCCGGAAGCGACCCTGCTGATCGCCATGCCGCTGGTTTCCATGCTGCTGACGGTGATCATGCATTTCTTGCTGGGAGCTCTCCCGATGCCCGGCGATCGCTTGTCGGCGATGCCCTTCGCTATTTCCGTTTCCATCTTCGTTCTCGGTTTCGTGGGGCTGGTATACAGTTTCTATCCGTACATCGTGCCGGGACAGTTGAGAATCGTGGAGGCGGCAGCGGCTCCGGAGTCGCTGCGGGTCATTCTCATCGGGACCGCGATCGTGTTTCCGTTTTTGGTGGGCTACACTGTGTTTGCCTATCGGGTTTTCCGAGGCAAGGCCACGGATCTGAGCTATGACTGATGGGTTTTGCCAGGTCGCTCAATGAAGCGCTGCAACTGTAGTACCTGAGGAGGATGCGAGATGCGCCTCTTGTTCAGGTATTTCAGGCCGATTGAATTGGGGGTCAAGTTCGACCGCTCGCTCGAAATTTCTCTGTGCTTCGGAATCATCTCCGAGACCTTTCTGGATCAGTCCGGCGTGATAGTAAATTTCGGGCAAAGGGGGTGTCCAGTGTAAGGCTTTTTCCATGACTCGGGCCGCGTTTTTGTTTTGGCCGAATTTGTGGTAGGCAAGGGCAAGCGTGTGGGCTGACTCAATGTTGGGATACTGGTGAAAAGCGTTTTTAGCTTCCCGTAAGGCTAATTCTGGATACAGGCCTCGATCGAGCCAGAACTTCGCGAGCTGAGCGGATGCGGGTGCGTGATGGTGTCCGTGCGAACCGTGGCCGTGCCCATCTTTGGGATGCTCTAAGCCGAAAATTGGCCCATGATGGTGGCGGTGATAGGAAACGAGCGCTTCGTAGATCTTCTGAGCCTTATCGGTGTTCTCTTGCTCGGTGTAGAGGTCGTAGAGGTGGGAGAGAGATTCGTGGGTAGGCTGGAGTTGGTGGGAGCGTTCGAATAAACTGAGGGCAGTTTCGGTTTCGCCGAGTCGGCGTTTGATGATGCCGAGATTGGCGAGAACGAGCGGATTTTTAGGAGCGTGGGCAGCGGCTTCCGTTCCCAGTCGCAGGGCGTGTTTGAGCTCGCCGGCATGTAGCAGCATGATACTGAGCTTGGATTGGCACCATGCGGTATTTTCCGCGTGAGGGGCACCGGCGCTGATCGCGAGTTCCATTAACTTCATTCCTCTTTCACGGTTGCCAGTCAGCCAGACGAGGTGGGCGGCTCGGCTGTAGCTTGCCAAATCGGGTCGCAGGTCGAGGGAGCGCTGATAGTTGTCAAAGGCTTCCTCGTATTCGCCATGCTCGACTTGGGAGTCGCCAAGTAGTGAATACGCGTCGGCGAGTTCCGAGTTTATTTCTATAGCCTTGTGTGCCCACGCTTCGCCGTTTTCGAAGTTGTGATTCGAGTTCTCAACCCAGGCGATGCCGAGGATGGCGTCCGAATTTTCGGGGTCGATTTCCAAGGCTTCGGAGTATAAGTCCGCAGCTTGCTTGTAGTACTTGGGGTTCATCTCGTCGCGAGACAACTGCATGAGAGCGTTGCCTCGCTCGACCAGATCCTCAGGGGAAGCGAGTAGAAGGCTGGCCATGGCCATGCTGCCGGTGGCCGCGAAGAGTGTTGTGCGAGAGCTACTAAAAGTCATGTTGTATCGGTTTTTAGGTTACGAGTTGAGTGGCGGACTGATGAGGAACAGAGAAGAGCGGGCAGGGGTCTGCCCGCCCCGTGTTTTCTATTTGGATTCCCGTTGGTCTGTGGTCGGACCAGCGTGCGGCGTTGCCAAGTATGGGAATACTTGGTGGTACGAAGCATCGTTGGAGGCTACGTTGTCTCCAACGAGCGTGATCGTCTGGTAGCTAGGTCCGCTAGCGACCGCGGTCAGCGCGATGTCGACGACGTCGTCGCCAATGCGTCGACCGTTAGGCCATCCGCTGTTTACGCCGCTGGTCGTATCTCCTCCAATAAAACCGAGGCGGCTGTATCCTTCCTGACCGGGGAGCCGAACAGGATCTGTTTGGGTATTTACCCGAAGAACGTCTGGAATGAAGACCGCTTTCAGGTCGACACGTCCGCTTGCTTGAAAGTTGGTGCCGTAGACGGTGTTGATGAGCGTGGCGACTTCTGGGTTGGTCGCGTAGCTTGCGTAGCGGCTGTCGCTGGTTGGGCTGGAGCGGTTGTACGCGTCCTTATCCTTGAGGGCTACGAGCACTTCGTTGAAAAGCGGGTTGCCCATGCGATTTACCTGTACCCAGCGCCCGGCGGCGTAGTCTCCCCGATGGTTGCGCAAGGTTATGCTAGGTCGGCTGACGGTCGCGTAGACACCTACACCTTTAGCGTCGCCGAAGAATGGATCCGAGTAGGACATCTCGGGAAGGGAGCTAATCGGAATTTGTATCGAGTAGGTCAATACGTTGAATCCTTGGAATCCGTCGACCCCGTTTCCGTCTTGTCCGAGACCGTCGCTCAAGTCTCCGGTGTTGTCGAGGATGCGGGAATCGAGCAGGTCGAAGATGGCAGGCGTATCGGCGTAGAATCCATCCTCACGAGGTCCGGCGTAGACTGCTTCGCCGCTTGGCAAGTCGTAGATCGTGCTGCGGGTGTAGGAGTCGAGTTCCGTCAGGTTTGCGGCTCCGGAAACAGCTTCCCCGTCCATGTCATTGTAGAAGGGAGTGGTGTTGGCTCCGACATTGGGAGGCGGAATGACGAGGGCGCCCGTTAGGTAGCGTCGGTTTTTGGCGACCCAATAGTATTGGGTGTAGTTTTGACGGGCGTCGCCTGGTTCTTGGATAGCTCCCACTTCGGTGCCCAAGCCGTAGGAGAGAATCGTATCGGGATTTTTCAATACGGGGGCTCGATCCGAATTGGTGCTGGAGAAGCGAAAGTCGTATTGGCGGAAGCTTTTTCCAGTGGTGGGGTTGGCGAGATGGATGCTGTAGAGCGCGTCGGTCGAGAAACGCTCGTAAATCACACCATCTCCCGGATCGCTGAAAGGGCGGACGGAGACGAGCACGTTGAGAACCTTTGTTTCCGGATCGTCGTATTTGGTCCCTACGAAGGCGTAGACATCGGTTAGGTTCGCTTGCGGGTCCTGTTTGATGAGTGGAGCATCGCTGTGGCTGGCGGCGAAGGCTCCTGCGGTGGCGATTATGCCAGCGAGGCTGGCGAGGCAGGTTTTTCGGAGTGTGCCTAGACTGTATCCAAAATATTGGGATGATGCATGTTTCATAGTGTAGTGGTTGGCTTAGGGTTCTTTTTGGGGAGCCGGTGTCCCGGCTTTTTAGCCATTGGACTGGGCTTCGTTTAGAACCGAGGTTCGCTCGGGTGGAGGGAATGGATCCGTTTGGGCGGCAGATTCCTCAAAAAAGCGCGGCAACCTTTGTTTTCTCAGAAAAAGCGCATTTGTTTGGGATCCGATGACGTTTCGAGAGCGTAAGTCTCCGAAAAGACTCCTCCCTTTTTGTGAATTTAAAGTCCGAACAACTTTCCGAACTGACGGATGCGGCCCTCCTGCACGAAGCAGGAAAGGGTGACCGAGACGCGTTTCGCGTTCTCTATCGGCGCATCTCGAAAGCGCTCTACTCTGCAGCGTTCAAGTTTACCGGAAACGCCGCGGACGCTGATGAACTCATGCAGGAGACCTTTCTAGAACTTTGGAAGCAGGCGCCGCAATACGACGCGAGCGTTTCCCAGCCCTTGACCTATGCGTCGCGGATCATCCGCAACCGCGCGATCGATCGGATTCGCAAGAAGTCGCGTCGCGGTCGGATCGTGGACGACTCGAGGGAAGACATCGTGGAGTCGACGCAGAGCAAGCCGTTCGCTGGCGCCTTCGAGAGCTTGCGCAGCAGCGAGGCGGCTCAAGCCGTGCGCCAGGCTTTCGGCGTTTTGACGGAAGACCAGCGGCAGGTTTTGCAGTTGGCATATTTTGGCGGCTTGTCGCAGAGCGAGATCGCGGCCCAGGAGTCGCAAGCTTTGGGCACCGTGAAATCGAGGATTCGCAGGGGCCTTGAACGCTTGCGAGCGGAATTGGAGGGCAAGCTATGAGCCGGGACGAGTTACAGGAGCTGGCGGCCCTCTACGCGGTTGATTTGTTGGAAGGCGAGGAGTTGCTCGCCTTCGAGAGGGAGTTGGCGATCAATCCGGAAGCCCGTTTAGCGGTGGAACGCTTCACGGCTACTTCGGACGTATTGGCGTTGACGGCTGAAGAGGTGGAACCGCCCGCCGATCTGGAGGATCGGATCTTCAGCGAAATCTATAGCTCGGACGTTTCCGCTTCCCGTCCCGGCTTGATCCCGATGCACATCCCGCCCGAGTCGCCCGACACTCGCGCTTCTCGAAGTTTCGGCTCTTGGTTCCCATGGGGGATCGCCGCCGCTTTCGCGGTCACTAGCCTCATCTTCTGGGTTCAGCGATCAGAGGTTGCGGACCGTTTCGAAACGCTGCAGTCGGAGTACAGCGAAAAGGTGGATGCCTTGTTGACCGAGCATTCTCGCGAGATGAACAACTTGGAAGCGAGTTTCACGCAGCGGGTTGAAAGCTTGCTGGCGGAGCACTCGCAAGAGCTGAATTCCCTCGAGGCCGAGGTCGAAAAGCTGGAAAGCCAAGGTGCCTTGCAAAACCTGCGTATCGCCGTTTTGAAGTCCCAGCTGGAGTCGGCTCCCAACGCCCAAGCGGTGGCGGTTTGGAATGCCTCGCGACAGACGGGTCGCCTCACGGTTTCCGAGCTTCCCGCTTTGTCGGAGGACCAAGACTACCAGCTTTGGATCATTGATCCAGCGTACGAGTCGCCGGTCAGCGCTGGCGTTTTCAACACGAGTGACGCCGGCACGCTCGAGTATTCGTTTTCTGGATCCGAGTCGATTTCCACCATCAACGCCTTCGCCCTCAGCTTGGAGAGCAAGGGTGGAAACGCTTCGCCTCAGGGACCGATCGTTTTGGTTGGCAACTAGTTTTCTCGCTCGGTCGCGACAGGAGGATTGCCAGCGGCTCGCCGCTTGAATTGCTTCGGTTTCGATGAACCGAATCGACAGGCTGATGGGAACCATGCTCTTGCTGCAGAGCCGCCGGGTGACGCGAGCGGAGGATATCGCGGCCCATTTCGAAATCAGCTTGCGAACGGTCTATCGCGACGTCTCAGCCTTGAGCGAAATAGGGATCCCCGTGGTCGCGGAAGCGGGCGTCGGCTACTCGTTGATGAAGGGATACCTGTTGCCGCCGATCATGTTCTCCGAAAACGAGGCTGCGGCCTTGGGCATGGCAGGCTTGGCCTTGAGCAAGACGAGCGATCCCTCGCTCGACGCTTCTATCCAGTCGGCGATCTTAAAAGTGAAGGCTGCCTTGCCGGAGCGCCAACGCCGTCGATTGGAACGAGTGGAAGAGTCGGTCGTTTTCGGCTGGAGCAGCCATGCTCCCAAGCCCGACGGGGCGATCGCGCGCTTGGTGGACCTGCAGGCGGCGCTGGCGGAATCGCGGGCCTTGCGGATTTCCTATCAGGCAGGAGGGTGCGGAGAAGTAACGACGCGTGAGGTGGAGCCGTTGGGCATGATCCACTATCTCGATTACTGGCACCTGATCGCATGGTGCTGCCTGCGCGAGGACTACCGGGATTTTCGTATCGATCGTATCCAGAAGCTTGAAGTTCTGGATCGAAAGGCGATCCGCTGCAGCGATTTCGATTTGCAAGCCTATCTCGCTAAGGAGAAGGAGCATACCGAGTCGCTGGAGGCCAGGTTGCTCTTCAGCCGTTATTCGGCCGGTCGGGGACGGCGAGAGTGGTCGCTGGGGTTGGTCGAAGAGGAGGAGAGGCAGGATGGTGTGCTGCTCACCCTGCGTACGGGGTCCTACGAATGGATGACCGGCTGGTTGCTTTCGTTCCGCGAGGACGTTCGTGTGGTGGATCCTCCCGAATTGCGGGAGTTATTGGCGGAGGCGGCGAGAAAGCTTGCGGAACATCATGCGAGCGATTGAAGTCGGAAGCGTTGCTTTCTGGTCGAATGCGTTCCGTTGCTTTGGAAACGCGTCTGGCAGGAGCGCGTATTCTAGAACGTTTTCACCCACTTAGTATCCATCATCTGAATATGAAAAAGAAGACCCTGCTATTTCTCGTCGCCAGCCTGATATTTTCCTCTCAGTACGCTTTGGCCCAGCATCATGACGACCATGAACACACTCCACTGGAAGAGGAGATGGAGCATATCGGCGATGCGTGGAAGCTTGTGCGCCGGGCGGTGCGAAATCCCGATCAATTTCCAGCGGCAGCGGAACAGGTGGAAATCATGATCAAGCACGCCAAGAAGTCGATCGACATGGAGCCCAGCTTGCTCGCCCAACAGGAGGGAGATGCGGCCAAGAAAAAGTTTATCGAAGGCTACAAGAAAGGCATGAAGCACACGGTTTCCTTGCTCGAGGAGCTGCATGCTGCGTTGAAGGCGGGCGATGCCGAAAAAGCCTCCGCCACGATCGACAAGATCAACGATGCTCGCAAGAAGGGGCACAAGGCCTACAAGCCGGAAGACGAGGACTGAGCGATCTGGAGTCCTGAAATTGTTTGCAGGCTCCGCCTTAATCCAGGCGGAGTTTTTTTGTGCATTGATTGTCTGCTGACATAGGGTTGTCAGCGAGACGAGTTAAGGTGGCGGGGTATGAAGAACCGCACTGTTACAATCACTGTTTCCGCTTCGCTGGACGAAGTGTTTTCTTTTTTGGCCGACCCCAAAACCTTGCCGCTGTGGGCAGTCAGCTTTTGCCAGTCCGTCCGCAAGGAGGACGAGCGTTGGGTGGTGACGACGCCTCTGGGTGGAGCGCTAGCGTTTGCTATCGACGCGGATCGCGCCAGCGGTTGCATTGAAATGTTGGCGGGTCCGACCTTGGAGTTGATGGAAACTTTTCCCATTCGCGTCTTCAAGGCGGACAACGGGCAGACGGTCGCTTCGTTTACGATGTTCAAGTCGCAGCGTCCCGGCATGACGGACGCTCTTTTTGAAATGCACTACCGCGGGCTGGTGCGCGAGGTGGGATCCCTTGTCGAGCGTTTTGGCGGTGGGGAAGTGAGCTCCGGTCTGCCTGAAGAAAGCCGGCTTTGCGTGGGAATCGTCAGCGAAAATTTGGAGGCGACGCGAGCGTTCTACTGCGGGTACTTCGGTTTCGAAGCTGTCTTCGATGCCCCGTTCTACCTGCATCTCCGTGGACCGGGCGGAGAGCAGATTGGAGTGATGGCTGCGGCAGCGGACGCGGAGCATCGGGAGTTCGAGGTGGCGACCTCGGGTAGGGGCGTGTGGCTCTCTCTTTCCGTGGAGGACGTGGATGCCGAGCATCAGCGATTGGAGGGCGAGGGCTTGCTGTTCCGCGAAGCTCCTACAGATCAGCCTTGGGGCGAGCGGACGTGCGTAGCAGTCGATCCCAACGGCGTTTTGATATACCTCAGTTCGCCGAACGGGAGGATGGACGGCTCTCGCAAGGGCTTCGTGAAAGAACCCGGAGCTGAAGTTGTCGGCTAGTTGAAAATGGTAAGCGCGAGCTGGATGCTCGACTTCGGGAGTCGCGTATCCGGCGAGACGTCATCCAGCAGGTGACTGGCGTTCAGCCCGAGGCTCAATTGCTCGTTCAGCTGGTGCTCGAACTTGGCCGAGAGGATTCCAACCTGCTCGTGAGAGCTGGCAATGGTGTTGCGGCCGGGGGAACCATCTCGATTGAGAGAGGCGTATTGAGCTTTCCAAGTCAGTGAATTGTCAGAGCCGATTTCATGAAAACCGCCCAAAGTCAGCAGACGGGAGTCGTTGTCGGTGGAGGCTCCGAGCGCGTTTCCGCGGTAGCGGTAGCCGCTTTGGTAGACGCTGTGGTTGTAGGTGCCATTGGCGAAGCGGTCGTCGAGGAAGTCCATAGTGGTGTCGCTGGCTTCGAGGAAGACGCGTCCTTGCGAGAAGTTCGTAGCGATAGGGGTCTCGATTCCGAAGAGGCCAATCTTGCGCGAGGGGAATCCGCCGGCCTCGTCCTCGCCGATGAGCTGGCCGTAAAAGGTGACCGGTTGCTCGGCGATGCGAGTGGTCCAGCGAAGGTCGATGCCGCCGAGCTGGTTGCCCGGTTCGTTGGAGCCGTCGAGCTCGATGCCGTCGTCGCCGACGTTGTCGTTTCCAAGGATGAGGTCCTTCAGGCTGCTGAGGTTTTCGGGACGTCCTTCGCCGCCCCACTGGGCAGTGCGCGAGAGGCCGATTTCGAGGGAGTCGATGGGCTTGAAGGTGAAACGGGCGCCGAGGAGCTTGGCATCTGGGATGTGGCGATCGCTTTCCAGTTGGTTTGCGAAGGCGCTGAAGGACCAAGGGCCCAGCTTGCGCAGGACTGGCAGATCGAAGGCTTTCGTGGTGTTGCGATTGAGAAACAGTCCAGGGCTGGGGCGGGCATTGTTGGAAAGGATGAGGCTTCCTTGCCATCCCGGTCCCCACCAGCGGTCGATGGCTCCGGCTCCGAACTGCCAATTTTTCCAGTCGAGGGAGACGTAGCTTCCGTCGAGGCGGTAGTCTTTGGAGTCGAGCGGGTCGTCGACCGCGGCAGCTTGTAGGTGAAAGGTGAAGAGCCCGACTTGTTCGTTGGTTTGGAAGCGAATTTCGCCGCGCTCGCGGAAATCGTCCGCGAAGCCACGCAGTTCCTGGCGGTCGCTGCCGTATTGAAGGACGGTGGACGCCTTGGCGGTCCGTGCCAGGCGTTGCTGCAGGGCGCTGAGGGACTGGGATTGGGAGGGAGTCAGTTCGTCGGCGTTGACGCTTGCGACGCTGAGGGCGATTTCCTTGTCGGAGAGTGGCCAACTGGTGCTGAGCGTTTCCACGACACCCTCGTCGATGAGAAGCTGGAGGTGGTGGCGAAGGGCTTCGTCTCCCGGAGCGATAGCGTTTTGCGCGGAGAGGGAGGCGGTGGCCAGCGTGGCGAAAACCGTGAGGATCTGAGTAGGAAAGAGGGCGCGAGAAGCTCGTTTGCCGGCGGGAAAATTCATAGAGGGCTGTTTAAAAGGACTTTCGTCTGTAAGTGGAAGCGCGTTTTTAGGCGCGATGGTTTTCTGTATACGTGTGGCATGCTGATGCGGTTGCCCTGCCGAGACTGAAATCTCGACATTTTTGCGGGGAGAGGTATCCCGCCAGCATGAGTACGGAAAAGTCACTGGTCGTTGCCTACTACAAGTTCGTCGATCTGCCCGATTTCGAAGCCCGCAAGCAGCCCTTGCTGGAGTTTTGCGAGCAGCATGGCGTCAAGGGCACCATCCTTTTGGCTCATGAAGGGATCAATTCGACGATGGCAGGACCGGAGGCCGGAGTGGAAGCGGTGCTCGAGTACCTGCAGTCGGACCCAGCGATCGGGGCCCTGACGGTGAAGCGGTCTTGGGCGGACGAGTGTCCTTTCTATCGCATGAAGGTTCGCCTGAAAAAGGAGATCGTGCGCTTGGGCTTGCCGGAGGTGAACCCTAACGACCAAGTGGGCGAGTACGTGCCGCCGGAAAAGTGGAACGAGCTGATCTCAGATCCGGATGTCATTCTAGTCGATACGCGAAACGACTACGAGTACGAGATCGGCACCTTCAAGGGAGCGCTCGACCCGAATACGAAATCGTTTCGCGAGTTCCCCGATTACGTGAAAAAGGAGCTTGCCGACAAGAAGGACAAGAAGGTGGCGATGTTTTGTACCGGCGGAATTCGCTGCGAGAAGTCGACCTCCTACTTGCTGAAGGAAGGATTCGAAAAGGTCTACCACTTGGAAGGTGGCATTCTTAACTACTTGGAGAAGGTGGATCCCAAAGAAAGCCTTTGGCAGGGCGATTGTTTCGTATTCGACAACCGCGTAGCGGTGGATCACTCCCTGAAGAAGGGCGACTACGAGATGTGTCGGGCTTGTCGCCATGCTTTGACGGAAGAGGAAACGAAGTCCGAAAAGTACGTGGAGGGAATCAGCTGTCCCCACTGTTTCGATACATTGACGGAGGAGCAGCGCATTCGGGCGGCCGAGCGCCAGAAGCAAGTGGAAATCAGCAAGGCCCTAGGCCGCAAGCACATTGGGGCGACTCTGCTCGAGCGCGAGCAGTGGCGCGAGCAGAAGCTCGAAGAGCGCAAAAAGGCGAACGAGAAAAAGGGCGAGTAGAGCGAGTATACGCTTCCTGATTTGTCTTCAGCTACTTTGCCTGCTCCGGGTGGAGCGGGACGAGCATGATGTCCGAGTCGGTCAGCTGGCTGGAATTGAAGAGCACCCATTTGTTGTCCGGACTGATGTTGTGATGCGAGTGGGCTTCGCTGGTGAAGGGACTCTTTGAGATTCCACGGTGTCCGGTTGTAAGCAGCGTTTGGATACCGGTTTCGGTATCGATGCGGTAGAGCTCGCCGTCGAAGGTGTCGGCCACGATCCAGCGTCCGTCTTCGCTGCGGTCGCAGTGCCAAAAGCCGCCTTTGCCGATTTGCCCGTGGTTGGTGACTTCGTCGGTGCGCAGGTTGAGGGAAAAGACGCCGGTGGGATTCTCTTGCAAGCGGTCGAGGTGAGCCATGACGTTGAAGACGATGTGATCGGCGTCGCTGTAGACCTCGTGCGTGACCCACTCGGATGGCTTTTCCGGATAGACGGCTCGGTTGGTGACGGAGCCGTCTGGAGAAATGGATACCATCCACATACGTTGAGGGGCGTCGCCGCGGGTTTCCCAGCAGTACATGAATTCGCCGCTGACGTAGGGATTGGCTTGGATGTGGTTGGCCCAGAGCGGGACTTCGAGCAACTGGGTCAGTTCTCCGGTCGAGAAGTCGGCGGAGTAGAGAATGGTGCCGCGGTTTTCTCCTCGTCCGCCGAAATAGGCCCTGTTTTGGTTCGCGTCGATGCCGAGGCCGCCAGTATGGCGAAAGCCTTCGGGGAGGGTGATGAGGGTGGTGAGATAAGTCTCGGGAGCGGCCACTGAGCCAGCCGCGCTGTCGGCGAGCAATTGGCCGAGGTCGAGGGCCTTTAATTTTTGGTCGTGGAAGAAGTAGGCGAGGTTTTCCTTCCAGCCGAGGTGGAGATTGCTGCCCCAATCTGCGGTGGTGACTTGGGTGATTTCGAAGGTTTCCATGGACATCGCGTAGGCGAAGCCGCGGGAGCCGGTATCTTCGTTGCGGCCGCGGCTGGATCGAAAGATGATATACTTGCCGTCCGGGGTCCAGCTGGGGTGGGTTTGGTAGAATTTGGAATTGCTGTGCTTGGAAGTGGTCAGCGCGATGTAGGGCACTTCGGTGACGGGGTCGACGAGCGTGAGGTGCTCGGAAGCGAAGCGCTGGCCGAGAATGTCGCTGTGCGTCATTTCGAAGGTGTTGGCTGGATCTCCGTAGGTCGAGTAGTCGATGCCATTGATGGTTTGGGCTGCTAGGCTGGTGGCGAATCCGAGAGATAGCATAGCGATGGAAAGGGCTTTCATGGAATTGGGGTTGGGGTTAAGCGATTTTGCGAAAGTCGAAACGGGCGCGGCGACTGAATATAGCGCGATTGATGGCAAGAGCGAATCCGATGCAGCAGCAGACGGTGATGAACATGACGTGCAGGAAGTGCCACGGCTTGATTCGGGCGTCGGGGGCGGTGGCGTACCAAGCCTCCCAGCCGAAGGTAAGTAAGGCATAGAGCCCGGCCCCGAAAAGGAGCGAGGCGATGACGGCTCGGGCGTCGACGTTGCGGAAGAGCAGGCCGGTCATGAAGGCGGCGAGGATCGGCATGCTGAAGAGGCCGATGAGCTGTTGAATGAGCTGGATGATGCTCTCGGCCCCCATGTAGAGGGGAACGAGTCCAATGCCGAGGAGAGCGAACAGGATGGAGACGCTGACGCTGAGGCGGGTGATGTTCACCTTCGGATTGAAGTAGCGTTGGTGCAGGTCGCAGACATAGAGGGCGGCGGAGGAGTTGAGGGTCGAGTTGAAGCTTGTCATCGTCGCGGCCACCATGGCAGCGGCGAAGGCTCCGGTTAGCCAATGCGGAAGCGTATCCGAAACGATGCGGCCATAGGTGCTGTCTCCAGTTTCTCCATACAGCTTGAAGGCGCAGAGACCGGGAATGATAACGATCGCAGGAACGATGGTGGCGCGGATGACTGCTGCGGCGTAGCAGCCGAGTTGCGCCTCTTTGAGGGATTTGGCGGCAAGGGCGCGTTGGGTGATGGTTTGGTTGGTGCTCCAGTAGAAAAGCTGGGACAGGATCATACCCGTGAGCAGGGTGTGCCAGGGCACTTTGGAGTTGGCGTCGCCTATCAAGGTGATCCGCTCTGGCGGCAGGTCGGCAAGGTTCCAATCGACCGCGGCGAGAGCGAGGAAGACGACGAGGAGGGCCATTCCGAAGAGGAGCACGCCACTGTAGGTATCGGAAATGGCGACGGCCCGTAGTCCGCCGAAAATAGCGTACAAGGCTCCCGCAACCGCAATCGTTGCGGCCACGAGCAGGAGGGGGATTTGCAGGTCGAAGAGCGAGATGAGGAACAGCGAGCTCGTGTAGAGCATGATCGGCAGAAAGATGGCGACGTTTCCCAGTAGGAAGAGAAAGGCGACCGTTGCTCGCAGGTTGGGTTCGCCGTAGCGGCGTTCCAGCAGCTCCGTGACGGTGGTGCAGTTGTTGCGGTAGTAGATGGGGAGAAAAACCTTGGCGAGCAAGAGGAGCCCCGCCACGCCGGCCAGTTCCCACCAGACCACGATCAAGGTCTGGTTGCCATTCCAGCCGACAAGGGTGTCGGTGTTGATGTTAGTCAACGTGAGGGAGCCAGCGACGAAGATCCAACTGAGGCTTCCCCCGGCGAGGAAGTACTCTTTGGCGCCGGTGCCGCGAGAGCCGAATTGGCGACATTTCCAATAGGTGAGCAGGGCGATACTCGCCGTAATGAGGACGAAAACGAGGGTTTGGGTCATGTGGGATGAGCTCGGGGTTAAGGGACCCAAGCATGACCGTTGCGCGAAATCGACCGCCGCGTTGTCTGACCGTCAGGAAGAGCTCTCGCTCAGCTTGCGTGCGAGGGTGGCGATGTAGAGGGGAGCGTACTTGTTGAGCGGAGTGGCTTCGTCGTTCCACTTGTCTTCATAGAGGTCGGCGACGAGGAAACCGGCGTCGGTTTGGCCGCCGATCTGGGATTCGAGGCTGTGGCTGAATTCGCAGGCGTAGCCTTTGGCTCGGATTTGCTGCAGCTTCTTTTCTGGAAGGCTTTCGAGATCGGAAAAAGGGAGCGAGTATTTCACTTCCAGTTTGCCGTCTCTTTCCGCGTCTTCGTGGTCGAAGAGGAAAAAATGGGGATTCATGAAGCCTGCCAGCAAGCGACCTCCATTGCGAAGGACGCGATAGCACTCCTTCCAAACGGGGCGTATGTCTGGGGCGAATACGTTGGAGACGGGATGAAAAATGAGGTCGAAGGATTCGTCGGCGAAAGCGGACAGGTCTGCCATGTCGCCTTGCACGGCGCGGATGGCGAGTCCGTCGCGCTTGGCTACAAGCGTGTCTTTGGCGAGTTGCTCGTCGGAGTTGTCGAAGCTGGTGACCTTTGCACCGGCTGCGGCAAGGATGGGGGCTTGCTGGCCGCCGCCGGAGGCGAGACAGAGCAGGTCCTTGCCGGAAAGGTCGCCGAACCAGCGTTGGGGAACTTTCTTGTTGGGCGTGAGGATGACGCTCCAGTCTCCGTTTCGGGCGGCGGCGATCTGTTTGCTGGTGACAGGGGTGCACCAAGGGCTTCCGGCCTTGGATTGGCGGTTCCACGCTTCGCGTTGGTAGGAGAGGAGTTCGTCCATGGGGTTGGGGCGTTTGATTCGCTTTTCACTTACTCATGGTTTCAGGGGAGTTGTGGCCAGCCGAAACGAACAAGCCTGCAAATTCCAAGCGATTTAACAGGGCCTCACTATCGTCTCATCCATTAACGCGTTTGCTTGCTCGAACAGATACGCTTCTAACGAACGTCGGGCCTGCCCTGCGGCTTGCGAGCAGGGCGGCTCGGTATAGAGTAGGGACTTCAGGCCATGCATTTTCCACACCGAATTCTCTTTTGGGTGGGTGCTGCGTTTCTGGTTTGTCAATCGGCGACAGCGCTCACGGCTCGATTCAATCTAACGATTTCGGGGAGCGACTATCCGGGAATCGATGGGAGTGGAATGCTAACTCTATCAGACGTTCCAACCGAGGACGACCGTTTCGCGTTCTCTCACACTTACGTTTTTACGGAGCTCATGGGAGGTCCTGTCGCTCCCTATTACCCGTGGGGGGAAGCCATTCTCTCCATCGACTATGAAAACGAATTCGGAAACTTTGCCAATTTCTACATCGGGAACAGCAACCCTGCGGTGGGTATCGCGGGAAGAATCTTCATAATCAACGATGAAGACATAGATCACCTAGTTCGCGCGCATCCCTTTGATGTCTTCGAACTGTTCGAAACCCAGTTCCCGGAAAGCATAGAAATTTCGAGGAAGCCAGTACCGGACAACGTGGGAACGACGGGTGCTATTTTAGGGCTATGCTTATTCGGACTCGTGTTTTTGAGGCGTCTGATTAGCTGACTTTCTTGGGGTTGCGGGTGCCGCCGTAGAGCTCGTATTCGAGGAGGCGGCATTCGATGGGGCCGTTGTAGAACTCGATCTTGCGCTTGGTTTTAAGGCCGACGCGTTTACCGAGGGTTTTGTTGCCGGTGAAAATGTAGCCCCAGTAACCGGGGCACTTTTGTTTGAAGAGGTCGCCGATGGCTTTGTAGGTGGCTTCCAGCTGGCGTTGCTCGCCGAGGCGTTCGCCGTATTCAGGATTCAATACAATGACGCCGGGGCCTTCGGGAATGGGCGCTTCTCGGAAGTCGCAGACGCGGAATTCGATGAGGTGGGCGACGCCGGCCTTTTTGGCGTTGGTTTCGGCGGCGCGGATGGCTTGGCGGTCGATGTCGGAGGCGATGATGGGAAAGGGGAGGGAGTCGGGAATGCGTTTGCGCACTTCCGAGCGAATCTCTTGGTAGCGTTTTTCGTCGTAGGGCTTGAAGTGCTGGAAGGCGAACTCGTGGCGTTGCTGTTGGCCGGGAACGCCGGAAGCGATGAGGGCGGCTTCGATGGCGAGAGTACCGGAGCCGCACATGGGATTGAGGAAGGGCGAGGCTTTGTCCCACTGGGTAGCGGCGATGACGGAAGCGGCCAGGTTTTCGCGCATGGGCGCGGCGCCGGGCATGGAGCGGTAGTTGCGGTTGGAAATGGGAATGCCGGAGGTGTCGAGGTAGATGCAGACTTCCTCTTCGTGCCAATAGAGGAAGATGACGCCGCGATCGCGTTCGTTGCCGGAGTTGGGGCGGTCGCCGGTGACCTCGCGCATGCGATCGACGATGGCGTCCTTTAGGCGGAGGTTGGGGAAGTTGGTGTTGACGACGGTCTCGTTGCGCACGGAGGAGACGATGGAGATGTAGGCGTCTTCTTCGGGGATCCACTCTTCCCAAGGCATACGTACGGCTTGGTGGTAGAGGTCCTCGCCGTCGCGGGCGGTGAAGGTGTCGACTTCCCAGAGCACCCGCAGGCCGGTGCGCAGGGTGAGATTGAGGCGGATGCAGTCCTCGTAGGTGCCGGAGATGAAGACGCCGTTGGAGACGAGGGAAGTGGGCTGGTAGCCGAGCGACTTGAGCTCTTCGGCCAGGTATTCGGCGCAGGCTTTAGGACAGGTGACGAGGATGGTGCGTTTGGACATGTGAAAGTGCTTTGAGGGAGGATCATTTGCAGAAGTGTCGCAACGGTCCTCTCGGGCTGAAGGTAGCGAGGACGCGTACCGAGTAAGCCCATTGGCGAGTTAAGTGGATGGTACGCTTGTTTATGGGAACTTTGGCGGAGGCAAGCCCCTAGGCGAGTTCGTTTTTGATCCAGTTTTACTTTGAATGACTGGGCTGAGATTCGGCCAGTCTCAAAAAAAATGGTAGCTCAAGTTTCAGAAGATGAGGGGGATAGATCATTGCGGAGAAATGAAAAGACAAATTATATTGCATTGTATTGCACCTTAGTGAGAGCTTCAACCCCGACAGAACGGATGGCATCTGCTCTGTCGGCGTTGAACCCCACGGAGAATTAAGCACATGCATTTGGATTACCCTCTTGGAACGAATCGCGCGTTTGACGATGCGAAAGAAGCAGCTGTCGAGAGCGGCTTTGCTGAGATTGAAGGCGAAACGTTTTATCGGATCGCCGACTCGGATCGCATGGATCCGTTTTTGATGAACGTGGTGAGCGGCTCGAACCACTGGATGTTCGCTGGCAGCAATGGAGCGGTCACGGCCGGGCGTCGCAATGCAGACCATGCCTTGTTCCCGTATTGCACGCAGGACAAGCTATTCGAGTCCTACGAGAGGGTCGGTAGTTGCAGTTTGATTTGGGTCAAATCAGCAGAGGGTGACGTGCTTTGGGAACCGTTTCGTAGCGAAATCGGAACTACGGGTCGGCGTCGGAACCTTTTTAAGAGCTTGGACGGAAACAAGATCGTCTTCGAGGAAGTCGATCCGAGCCTGGGCTTACGTTTTCGGTATTCTTGGACTTCAGGGGAAGCCTTCGGATTCATACGGCAGGCGGAGCTTTTCAACGAAGGGCCTGAAAACAGGTCGGTGAGGATCTTGGACGGTATCCAAAATGTGGTGCCTTATGGACTCGATCAGACTTTTCTAAGCCACTTCAGCAACCTCGCGGATGCCTACAAAAAGAATGAACTACTGGAAGCGGAAGGGCTTGGGATCTATTATCTTAGCTCTATCCCTACTGACAGGGCTGAGCCGAGCGAAGGCTTGAAAGCGAGTGTCGTTTGGTCGGTCGGCTTGGAGCGAAGCCAGGTTCTGCTTTCTTCCCGGCAATTGCAGGCCTTCCGCGAGGGGGCGAAGATTCGGACGGAGGATGAAACAAGGGGCGAGCGCGGTTCGTACTTGGTCGAGTCGAGTTTTGCCCTGGGCAAAGGAGAAGGAATCGATTGGTGGTTGGCGGCGGACATCGAGCAGGATGCGGTGCAAGTGGAAGCCTTGCGTAAGCGCTTCAGGGAAGCGCCCTGCATGGTGTCAGAACTGAAAAAAGACATCGCTGAGAATCAAGCGACATTGCGGGCGAAGATTGCCGCGAGCGATGGACTGCAATTGACGGGCAATCAAATTCGCGACGCTCGGCACCGTTCGAATACCTTGTTTAACCTGATGAGAGGGGGTGTCTTTGGTGACGCTTATACGCTCTCTGTAGAGGACTTCGTTGCCTATTTGGGATCTTGGAACAAAGAGCTCAAACTCAAATACGAGGAGCGCTTGGAGGCGCTCGGGGTATCGGTGCGAAGGGATGAGCTCGTCTCTTGGGCGAGGGAACAAGGCGACAGTGACCTCTATCGTATTGCCAGCGAGTACCTCCCGCTTTCGTTCAGCAGGCGTCACGGCGATCCAAGCCGCCCTTGGAACAAGTTTTCCATCGAAATGCAGGACGACGAAGGAAAGCCGGTCTTGGCTTACCAGGGGAACTGGCGCGACATTTTCCAGAACTGGGAACCTTTGGGCTATGCGTATCCAGAATACCTGACAGGGATGATTTTTCGTTTCTTGAACGCGACGACTGCCGACGGATACAATCCCTATCGCGTGACTCGGGACGGATTCGATTGGGAAGTTCTCGATCCAAGCGAACCGTGGTCAAATATTGGATACTGGGGCGATCATCAAATTGTCTATTTGCTCAAGTTGCTGGAAGCCTTGAAGAAGCACTCGCCGCATTTGCTATTGGAGTTGCTTGGGGAAGAGTGTTTTGTTTACGCCCATGTCCCTTATCGCATCAGAGACTTTCGTTCGATCTGGAAGGATCCGCGACAAACGATTTTCTTTGACGACGCTGCAGCGGAAACGCTCGCAACTGCGTCTGCAGAACGAGGCGCTGACGGAAAGCTTTTGTGTCGTGCAGATGGAGAACGGGTACGCGCGAACCTACTGGAAAAGCTGATTTCTCCCTTGTTGGCGAAGCTGTCTAATTTCGTGTTGGATGGCGGCATTTGGATGAATACGCAGCGGCCGGAGTGGAACGACGCGAATAACGCGCTCGTCGGTTATGGCGTGTCGGTGGTGACTCTCTGTTACGTAAACCGTTACCTTGAGTTCCTCGAAACGCTGTTGTCTGGAGTTTCTGAGGAAGCGCATTATCGAATGGACGCTGACCTTGCTGCTTTCTTGAGTCGGCTGGACGATGCATTCTCCCGTTTCGAGCCTGTTCTTGAGGGGAAGATCGATTCTTTGAAGCGATACGAGTTGCTGGAAGCCTTAGGGATCGCGGGAGAGATGTATCGGAAATCTGTATACGATGTTTCGATCGGAGGTTCGCGAGTCGAGGTGAAGGTCACTGCATTACGGTCCTTCCTGCAGCGTGCGAAAGCGTTTGCGGGTCACACCATTGACTCGAATCGTCGTTCGGATGACATGTATCACTCTTACAACCTGTTGCGACCAGTCGGAGAGAGTGAAGTGGAGATCGGGCGCCTTCCGGAAATGTTGGAAGGGCAGGTCGCTGTTTTGAGCGCCAACCGTCTCACCGGAGATGAGGTCTTGAAGTTGTTGGATTCACTGCGACAGAGCCGTTTGTACCGGGAGGATGTGGAGAGCTATCTTTTGTATCCCGACAAGGAATTGCCGCGTTTTCTAGAGAAGAATCAAGTCGATGCGACCCGGGTTGGGAAATCGCGCGTGTTGCAGGCGATGCTCGCTGCAGGCGACAAGCGAATCCTATCGAAGGACAGCGCCGGCGTCTTTCGCTTCAACGGTTCCTTTAAGAATGCGGGCGATGTTCAGCGTGCCCTCACTGAAATTGGCGATGAATACCCAGTGTGTTGCGAGGACAGTGAGGAGGTCTTGCGGATATTCGAAGACACCTTTGACCATCGAAGCTTTACAGGACGGTCGGGCACTTTCTTCGCTTACGAAGGATTGGGGAGCGTTTATTGGCACATGGTATCAAAGCTCCTGCTAGCGATCCAGGAGAACTGTTTTAAGGAAAGAGGAAACGCGGCTTATGAGTCGCTCGTCGCGCGCTACTTTGAAACATTGGCGGGTCTAGGATTTGATAAGGCTCCTGAGGAATACGGCGCATTTCCTATCGATGCCTATTCACACACGCCCAAGCACATGGGGGCTCAGCAACCGGGGATGACCGGACAGGTGAAAGAGGACATACTCTCTCGTTGGGGAGAGCTTGGGGTGTTCGTCTCGCAAGGCTCGATCCGCTTTCAGCCGGATTTGCTGAGGAGCGAAGCGTTTATTCAAGGTGGGGATACTTTCAATTATTTGGATTTGTGGGGCCGGTGGAATTCGATCGAGCTTTCCACTGGAATGTTGGCCTTCACCTATTGCCAAACGCCTTTTGTCTATCGTCTATCCGATGTGTCAGGAGTCGCCTTAATCCATGCGGACGGGGCAGTGGAGCGGAGGGATGATTTGGAGCTCTCTGCAGCTGAATCTGCGAGCTTGTTCGCGAGGAGAGGGCAAATCCTTCGTGTGGAGGTATCGCTCGTTGCTGGAGATCTTTGCCAGCTGCCCGTCGCTTGATCGGACTCTAGCTGGGCGAGGCCGTGCTCACGCCTTTCATCCGGCCCAATATCTTTAACTACCCCAAAAAAACGCCCCGCTTGGAAGAGCGGGGCGTTTGTTTTGAAAGGAATGTATCCGAGTGGCGACTACTTCTTCTTGGCCTCTTCGCGCTCGAGGGCAGCCTTGATGACTTCCTCGGAAACGTTGCGTGGGCAAGGCGCGTAGTGCGAGAACTCCATGGAGAACTGGCCGCGGCCGGAGGTCATGGTACGGAGCGATCCGATGTAGCCGAACATCTCGGACAGAGGAGCGTCCGCCTTGATCTGTACGCCGGTTGGAGTCGAGTCCTGGGACTTGATCATACCGCGGCGGCGGTTGAGGTCGCCGATGACGTCACCGATGTTTTCTTCGGAAACGAACACGTCGATCTTCATGATCGGCTCGAGGATCTGCGGGTTGGCCTTCGGCATGGACTGACGGTAGGCAGCGCGAGCAGCGATTTCGAACGCGACAGCGGAAGAGTCGACCGGGTGGTAGCCACCGTCGGTGAGGGCAACCTTTACGTCGACCACTGGGTAGCCAGCGAGGACACCCTTTTCGACGGATTGCTTGAAGCCCTTTTCAACGGCTGGCCAGAATTCCTTAGGAACGTTGCCGCCCACGACCTGGGACTCGAACTGGAAGCCGGAACCTGGCTCGCCTGGCTCGATGGTGTACTCGATCTTACCGTACTGGCCGGAACCGCCGGACTGCTTCTTGTGGGTGTAGCCGTCGGAGATCGGAGTGGTGATCGATTCGCGGTAGGCAACCTGTGGCTTGCCCACGAGCACTTCGGCTCCGTAGGTGCGCTTGAGGATGTCGACTTTGATGTCGAGGTGAAGCTCGCCCATGCCCTTGAGGATGGTTTCGCCGGAATCTTCGTCGGTCTCGACGCGGAAGGAAGGGTCTTCTGCAACCATCTTGCCGAGGGCGACGCCGAGCTTTTCAGCGTTGGCCTTGTCCTTCGGAGTGATGGCGATCGAGATAACGGGGTCTGGGAAGACCATTGGCTCGAGCGTGGCAGGATCGTTTTCGTCGGCGAGGGTGTGACCGGTTTGCACGGTCTTCATGCCGAGGAAGGCTACGATGTCGCCCGCTTGGCAGGAATCGACTTCGTTGCGGTCGTTGGCGTGCATCTCGATGATGCGGCCGATACGCTCGGTCTTGCCGGTGAACGTGTTGAGCAGGGTTGAGCCCTTGGAGATGGTGCCGGAGTAGACGCGGAAGAAGGTGAGGGCTCCGTACTTGTCGTCCATGATTTTGAACGCGAGAGCGCGAACGGGGCGCTTCGGGTCCACGATACAAACTTGGCCGGTTTCGTTACCTTCGGCGTCAACTTCTGGCTGTGGCTTAACTTCGGTTGGACAAGGCAGGTAGTCGACGACTCCGTCGAGAACGTTCTGTACACCCTTGTTCTTGAAGGAAGAACCGCAGTAGGTCGGGAAGAAGTCGAGGTTGATGGTGCCCTTGCGGATGCACTTCTTGATGTCCGCGAGGGAAGGCTCGTTGCCTTCGAGGTACGCTTCCATGAGATCGTCGTCCTGCTCGACAGCCGTTTCGATGAGCTTTTCGCGCCACTCTTCGACGGCGTCCTTCATGTCTTCAGGAACGTCTTGCTTGGTGTAGTTGAGCGGGTCGCCGGTTTCGTCCCAAACCCAAGCGGTACGGGTGAGGAGGTCGACGACACCCTTGAGTTCGGACTCGCGGCCGATGGGAAGAACCATGACGAGTGGGCGGGCGCCGAGGCGGTCCTCGACTTGCTTGACCACGCGGAAGAAGTCAGCGCCGATACGGTCGAGCTTGTTGACGTAGATGATACGGGCAACTTCCGACTCGTTGGCGTAGCGCCAGTTGGTTTCGGATTGTGGCTCAACGCCGCCGGATCCGCAGAATACGCCGATGCCGCCGTCGAGCACCTTGAGGGAGCGGTAAACTTCGATGGTGAAGTCAACGTGACCCGGGGTGTCGATGATGTTGAAGCGGTGAGCATCGTATTGTTGCTCGCTACCTGGCCAGAAACATGTAGTCGCGGCGGACTGGATAGTGATACCGCGTTCTGCTTCCTGCTCCATGAAGTCCATGGTGGATTCACCTTCGTGAACTTCGCCCAGCTTGTGAATCTTGCCGGTGAGCTTGAGGATACGCTCAGTTGTGGTGGTCTTGCCCGCGTCAACGTGGGCGAAGATACCGATGTTTCTGTACTTGGATAGGTCTGTTGCCATGGTCTTATTCCTTAAAATTTGGCGGCGGAAGCGCTCGCGGAAAGATAGGCGCGTATGGATTCTCGGCCTCGTGGCAATGCAATAATAGAATAAGGGGGAAAAAGACGTAGGCGATTGGGGGGATTCGTTCGCTGTTTCAGGGCTGTTCCTTTTTGCCAAAAAAAGAGGCCAAGCGCGGTGGAAACGACGCTTGGCCTGCATGGACGAAATGCTGTTCTGCGGGATGGGCTACTTCCAGGAGCGCATGTTTGCGGGGTCTCGCAGGGCGACGGGGTCAACCGACGAGTTGATGCGCATGTAGCTGATGATTTCGTACACCCACTTGCTCACGGTGGGAGGGTAGTAGGAAACCTTGGGCGAAACGTCTATGACGCCGCTGTTTGTCGAGCCGCCGAAAACCGTCAAGTCACGCCCCATGCCGCGTACCTCGATCGTCTCGTAGTAGGATCGCGTTTGGTTGAGTTTCGAGATGAGGGTTTTTTCGCTGAAGGCGTAGCCTGCGGAGTCGGGATTGCGGATGAGCATTATGGGGGTGCGGATGCGGCTGAACACCTTTTCGTAGACGAACTCGCGAGTGGGGTCGGTACGCCGCCAAATCTCTTCCGAACTCAGCTTGTCGGACTTCCGGATGACGTCCTCGTGCGTTTTGCTGGAAAACAGGAGGTAGCCTGGCTCCTCGAGGATGAATCCGGAGAAGTTGTAGCGTGAAGTCAGGTAGACCGAAAGGTTGGCGTACTCGCGGGTGGAGAAGAGGAAGACGTTATTCCCGTCGACCGGCTTCAAGTCGCGGACGCGATCGAAAATGCCGATCCAGTCAGGCGTCCTTGCCGAGCGGATGGTTTCCAGGTCGTCCGCTACAATGTAGGCCACGGCGAAACCGTTTCCGAGCATGTTGCTGCCGAAGGGCGACCGCAGCAGGTAGGAGGCGTCGAGGAAGTCGCGTTGTTGTCGCTTCGTGCTGTTGAGTCCTCGGAAGGTGGGGGCGTTGGCGAGAATGTTGGTTTCGATGTCCAGCACGAACACGGCTGGCACGTTTTGGGCCTTCTTTGGCGTTCCGTAGACGAGGCGGATCTTCTTGCCGGAGTCGAGCCGCAGGTTCTTGCTGCGTACGGTGATGTCCTCTCGCATGATGCGACGGCGGAAGGGAGGCGGTTCGTCGGGGTAGGCGGCGGTGGTGTTCGATTCTTCGAGCTCGTCCTGAGCGATCGTCTCCACGGATGTTTCGAACTCGGACCAACCCTCGTCTTGCTCCTGGGCTGGGCTTGTCGTGGCGAGGAACAGACCGAAGGCGAAGAGGGGAAACGAGAGCGAAATGGGGTGTTGGCGGATCATGGTGCTGCTGAGTCCTTTCTTTCTGGAAAACGGCTGTGCGTTCCCCCTGATTGTACCATTTTACTCTGCAAATTGCATGGATCCTGCTGCTTTTTGTTGAGATTTTTATGGGACGTGACGCGGGCTGGCTCACTTTTCTAAAATTGGAAGGTCGGCGGGAACGTAGTAGGAGGGTAGCAGGTCCGTTTCAGGGCTAGCCAGCGTGTCCGATTTGATGGTTGCATTAGCCCACTCCCGTGGGATCTTACGCATTACTGCGATTTTCGTCTTGTGAGAAATTTTCGTTTTATGAAGCCCCTTTTGATCTTGTTCGCTCTCGCGATCGCCGCCGTGGCGTCCGCTAGCGTTTTTCCAGGTTGGCAAGGCCTGCGCGTTATCAAGTCGGATAACGGCGCCTACAAAATGCTGCCTATCCGCGAAAAGAAGGGCGGAGCTTCCTCCCTTTTGGTGGTGGAGACCCGCCAGTCCCGCCTCGATTTCTATCGCTACGTTGGCAAAGGGGAGGGCCTCGACCTTTCCAGCGTGGAAAATCCCAATTACTTGCCGATGGCGGAAGATTTCGAGAAGGTGGAGGTGCCGCTCTCCCGCTTGCCGCAGGTCGCCTCCGTTTACGACATTGAAGGAGACGGCATCGACGAAATCTTTCTGGTTCAGACCGACCCGCGTAAGCTGATCGTGCTCAAGAAGAATAAGGACGACGATTGGAAGCCAATCAAGGAGTGGGAAATCGCCGATTCGGAGCTGAGCACCCACCAGCCGGTGATCGTCCGTCGGGTCAAGAAGGACCTGCAGATCTTGATCAGCATGAACGACGGAGTGCAGATGATCGACTACGGTACGCCAGACGAAGTGGTGTGGATGCAGCCGCGCGAACGGGATATCGAACGCAATCGTTGGTGGTTCCTCGACTTGGATGGAGACGACGACTTGGACATCGTGGAAGCCCGCAATACCGTAACCGCTCCCATCCGCTGGTACGAAGCGGAAGGCGATCAGTTTCGTCCGGCGGTGAGCATTTCAGAAGAGATCACCAACACCAACGTAGCCCGCACCTTGAGGACTAGCACCGGTCCAAAAATCGCGTTTCTCGGCGCCAACCAGGCCAACACCATCAGCTTCTACGAGCTCGGCTTGGGAGACGAATCCCGTTTCGGCAAACGAAACCTCCTGCCCTTGAGCCAACCGGATCTCGGCGGTTGGGCTTCCGTCAAGCTCGAGGGCAAGGAAAGCATCGTGGAACTGGGGCGCAGCAAGCCGATCCTGAACGTTTATGTGAAGAGGGACGGTTTTTGGAGTTTCGATAAGTCTTTCCCCGTCTTGCAGGACATCAAGGCGATCAAATCGGTGGGAGACAAGGCGAAGACCTTGCTCTTCCAAGTGGAAGATGAAGGCCAAATTTACAGCAGCCATTGGGATGGAGCACGATTCACCTTCCCGAAGCGTCTCGGTGACGCGGGCATAGAGACGGGCGAGTGGAAGCTCTTGTCGTTTGACCAGTTTGGTTCGGACACCTGGTGGGTGACCCAGCGGGGCAAGTCCTTGGTCTTGTCCGTGTGGAACAGCAAGGAGAAGGAGCCGCGGGAAGTGGAGTTCGCGGGCTTGGACGGCGACTACGAAAATGCGGTTTGGCTCGGTGGCGAGCGGCTCTTGGTCAAGAAGAAGTTCTCGAAGACGACCTCTTTCTGCACCCGGGGCGAAGGGGGGAAGGCGTCGCTCACGACCTCTCGGTTCAAGGGCTCCGAGATTGGGCGCATCCGCTTGCATGACGACACGCTTTACCTCGCCGAGGGAGGAGTGGTGCAGAAGCTCGACCAGAATTTGGAAGTGATCGACCAAATCATGCTCGACGGAGATTATTCCATCCGCTCCTTCGCTCCTATTTCCAAGCGAGAAGCCTACGCTCTCGAATCCGACGGAGAGCACATCCACCATCTCGAGATGGACAAGTCGGGCATCTTCGAGACGGTCAGCCGCGAGGTCGTCCCGTATTCGATGAGCATTTCCATGGATCCGGTGCTCGGTCTTACCTTGATCAGCTCCAATGCGATCAACGTTCCCAGTTCCGGTCGCTCTCGGCAGTTGGTGCTCAGCTCCGCCGTGGATCCGAACGAGCACGCGGGCAGGGATTATGAAAAGAAAACCTTGGGCACGCTCTTCGACGTAGACATCGATGGAGATGGCATAGACGAGATCGCCACCGTGGACTACGGCCAGCGCGACATCATCGTGTATGGAGAAAGTGGTGACGGCTACGAACAGGTCATTTCTTGGAAGGTCTACGACGACGGCAAGTATCCGTACGGCCAGGACTCCGGAAATCGCAACAGTGTGAATCCGTATCGCATGATTGCTGCCGACTTGGATGGCGACGCCATTCAGGACTTAGTTTTAGCGAGCCACGACCGAATATTAATCTACCTAGCAAGGGATCCCGAATCATGATCAAACGTTTCGCTGCCGCTGCGGCACTATTCTTTTTTTCCAATCAACTCTTCGCCGTCGGATTTGATCGGCTCACCTTTCAGAACGGGACGGAAATCGTGGCGGAAGTTCTCAAGAAGGACGACAATTTCGTAGTGCTCGACTTGGGATTCGAGGTGCTGAAAATCCCGGCTGACCAAGTTCTCACCATCGAGAAGGCAGATGAAGACGGTGCCGAAACCCAAGACGTGGGGAATGGACTCTACACTGTGGGGCGCCTCAAGGCTGCTCCCGTCAACGAGCTGGTGAAGCGTTACGGAGACTCGGTGGTCATGGTCAAGACGCCCAGTGGCTTGGGGAGCGGATTCTTCATCAGCGAGTCCGGTTACCTGATAACGAACTACCACGTGGTGGAGCGCGAAACGGCAATCACGGTGAGCGTCTTCAACAAGACCGAATCGGGCTACGAGCGTAAAGAACTCAAGAAGGTCCGCATCGTGGCCCTGCATCCTGTGCGCGACTTGGCTTTGCTGCAGGTGGACCAAGAAGAGGCGTCGGACGTGGCGATCAAGCCGGTGGTCTTGGCCGAGGGGGATGGCGTGGACGTCGGCTCCCTCGTTTTCGCGATCGGCAATCCGCTCGGCTTGGAGCGGTCGGTGAGCCAGGGGATCGTCTCTTCTCGCACTCGCTCCATCGGCTACCTGCGCTTCATCCAGACCGATGCGGCTATCAACCCCGGCAATTCCGGCGGCCCGCTCTTCAACTCCCGTGGCGAGGTGATCGGCGTGGCGTGCGCGGGGCATGCCATGTTTGCGGGACTGGCCTTTGGCATACCCGTGCAGGAGCTAGTGAGCTTCCTGGAAAACAAGGAAACCTACCTCTACGACTCCTCCTTCCCCCAGAATGGGGTGAAATACCTCGCCCCCCCTTACCGCAAATCTCCGGAAGACGATTCCGACTCAACTCAACCTAGCCCTAGTGAAGAAAAGAAATAAGCTCCTTTGCGGCCTCGTTTCCGTGGCAGCTACTGCTGTCCTTAGCGCCGCCGACCTGAATTCCCCATTCGAATCGTTGCCTGCGGAAACCTTGGCAGCGTTCCGTTTCGACAACTCTCCAGAAACGCTGGACCAGTACGTGGACAATACGCGTCTCGGGCAGCTTCTTTTTTCGGAGGCGAAGATCGCCGAGTACAAGTCGTTCATCGAGGACTTGATCGAGTCTGAGGACGAAGACGGGAATTTCATCTCAAGGCTTGGCGAAGTCGGTCTCGAGTTGGATGACCTCTACCAGATGGTGGGCAGCCACTTCGGTGCCGCTGTCGTGAACCAGGAAGTTCCGGAACACCTCCCCATGCCTACCTTCCTGGTTTGGGCTGAAATGGGAGAGGGCGTGGCGGAGCGGGCCTTCACTGCCGTGCTGGAAGGTTCGATCGAGAACGAAGAAATCGAGCGCACGGACCTGGAGCTGCCAGGCGGCCCGGGGGCTCGCATTAAGAACCTTACGGACGGTTCCTCCTTTTTGGTCTCCCAACTTGGCAATCGCTTCTTCTTCGCGATCGGAAACGTGATGGAACCGATCACCTCTATGGACGAGGCCAAGGTGTTCGAAAACGCGGAACTCGAAGCTCTTGGCCAGTTCATGGCGGCCCAGCAAGAAGGCGGCGGCGAGTTTCTGACCCGCTTCTACGCAGATTCGGGCATTGGCGAAGTGCGTCCCGATTACCCGACCCGCCTAGAGCTGCTCGGCGACCTAGGGGCCGTGTTCGATTTCATCCCGCCTCAAAACCGTCAACTTTTCGAGGCCCTCGAGTTCGATGCCTTCACCAAGTTGGGCGTGTGGAGCGGTTTCGTGGACATGCAGGAACGCTCGACGATCTTTGTCGGTTCGCCGACGCCTCGCTCCGGAATTGCGACGCTTTTGGAGAACGAGTTCTTCGAGTTCCAGCCGCCGGAATGGGTGCCGAGCAACGTGAACGCCTACACGGTTGCCGCTTTCGACATGAACAAGGTCTACGACTTCGCGTTGGACATGGCCAAGAAGTTCATGCCGCCAGAGCAGGTCGAACAGCAGCTCGCCATGGCGAATGGCCAGCTGCAAATGACTTTGCAGTCAGACATACCCACCTTGATGTCGGCATTCGGCAAGCGGATCCACGTCTTGGAGTATCCGATCGAGGTCGTCTCCATGGAGAACCCGAATGGGACCAGCCTCGACTTGCCGCGCGCTTCCCAGGCCATGGTGATGGATTTCACTCGCCCGGAAATATTGCAGGCAGGCATGGCGATGATCGCCGGTATGGCCCAGAATCCAGCCGCGGGAATCGAGTTGGTGGACGAGCAAGGTTTCGCTGGCGTTCGTGTGCAGGACCCAGCTCAGGGCGTGGTGACAATTGCCCACGGCATGGGCAAGCTGGTGTTCGCGGTAGGCTCCGAGGAGACCTCCAGCCGCATCTTCTCCGCTCTCACCAACCCGCCGCAGGGCGAGAACGCATTGGTCAACAGTAGCGAATTTCGCTCCTTCATCGCGGATGCCAACGTGAAGCCGGGCGTGTTGTTCAGCTACTCTCGCGGCGAGGAAATTCTCAAGAACCTAGTGCCGGTCTTCAAGTCTTTGGGCACCTCCATGCGGGCGAGCGCGGGGGAGGATGCTGCAGGCTTGATGGAGCGGGCCATAGCCCTCTTTCCCAGCGAAGAGGAGCTCGACGGGCTCCTCGGAATCACCTTTAGCCGAATGTACCACAACGACCACGGTATCATTCTCGAAGGGTCCAACCAGTACAAGTGACCCTTGGGGGCTAGTCTCTTACCTACGCCGTTTCTCTTTTTGGGAGGCGGCGTTTTTTGTGGTTGTGGCTCCTCGGTTTTCGTCGATGAGAATCGCGGAACCAAATGTGATTCTTCCTTATCCTAGTTCCGGAACCTGTATGTCGCTTTCCCGCTTTCACGTCCTGCTATTCTTGTTTTCCCTTTGGGGGGCGAGTGCGCCTGGGCGAACCGAGGAACCTTCGGAGGGGCCTCCCGTTCTCTTCGTCAGGGACGTGGCTCCGAAGATTCAGCTCAAGACTTCTGCGTATCGCGTTTCGCCTTTAGTGGAGGTGAGCGACCTCGCTTACACCTTTCGCGTCGAGTCGGAATATGGGAGTTATCGAGTGCAGGGGGTGCAGCAGCTTGAGGCATTGTTGCACGAGCTGGAGGTCATCGAAACCTTGGCCGAGGTGAGTCAGAGCGAGGCATTTGCCAGTTCCCTGTCCAGCAGCTTGGCCAGTCCGGTGGCGACGACGGTAGGCGTGGCAAAACGGCCGGTCGCCTCGGTCACGGGCTTGCCTGGGGGAGTGGTGCGCTACTTGGGCGGTAAGCTTTATCAGGTGAAGCGTGGCTCTAGTAAAGCGCTGGAGACTTATCGCGACTATCGCAACAAGGACGACAAGGAGGAGGTCAGGGAAGAGCCGAAGGAAAAGAAGAAGTTGGTCAGTTCGGCAGGGAAGCTGAGCCGCAAGCATCTGGGGCACGATTCTTCCAAGCGACGCTGGGCGCGGCAGCTAGGGGTGGATCCGTATTCCAAGAACGAAGTGTTGCAGGAGGCCTTGGGGCGAATTGCCTGGGCTTCCACCTTGGGAGGTTTCGCCGGAGACTTTGCGGTGCCTTCGAGCGAAGTCTTTTCCTACGCGGGCAAGGCTCGGGAGTTGGTATGGGATCGTCCCGCCCATCAGCTTGAACGAGAGATCGTGGACACGTTGAAGGACTTGAAAGTCGAAAAGGAGCTGATCCATGCTTTTCGCGATACCCCGATTTATTCGCTCACTGAAAAGATGGAGCTCTGCTTGGGATTCAAGAATTTGAAGGAGTCGGGAGACGTGGCCTTCTTGGTCGACTTCGCTCTGCGGGCGGAGAACGACGAGGACGCGGAGCTGATGATTCGCACCTTGGAGGTGCTTGTTTCCTACAGCCAGCGGGTTGCGGGGATTGCCTCCATCGGCGAGCGCCGGGGGATGCTCTACGCGTGTTCAAACCGCGGATACGATATCTATCCGCTAGCCGTCGACTACCTGCACTGGACTCCCTTGGTTTACGAGGCCTTGCTCTCCGAGGAGCTTGCCGCGGACAAGCGGGAGATCTGGGTTTCTGGACAAGTCTCGCCCATCGCCAAGCTGCAACTGCGAGAGCATGGCTGGATCGTTTACGAGCAGGTAGACCGTTACGCCGTGCCGAGCAGCGCGGCCACCGCGAAGCGATAGCCGTCGGTGCCGAGTCCGGTTATCACCCCCTTGGACACCTCGGCGGTGTAGGAGTGATGGCGGAATTTCTCGCGAGAGTGGATGTTGCTGATGTGGACCTCGATCACTGGAAGCCCGGCTCCGCTGATAGCGTCCCGCAGGGCGACGCTGGTGTGGGAGTAGGCGGCGGGATTGAAGACCACACCGTTGGTGTCGGATTCGGCCAGCTCGCTGAATTTGTCGACTAGAGCTCCCTCGTGATTGGATTGGAAGAAGTCGAACTCGGTATCCGGAAAGGCGCTACGCAATTCGCTAGCAATGTCGTCCAGCGTCTTCGAGCCGTAGATTTCCGGCTCGCGTTTGCCGAGTCGGTTCAAGTTGGGCCCGTTGAGTACTGCGATCTTCTTCATGAAGAAGGGTTTTGCTAGAGAAGTAAGACGTTGTACACGCTGAATTTCAGAGCTGTCCAGGTGCAAGACTCCTAGTGCTCATTTCCTAGGGGCGCGTTTTGGGGTAGTTACGTATCCTTACAGATGGCGAACTTCGTTTTTTGCCGCTTATAAGTGTCAGATGTAGAAGAGTTTACTGACAGGAAGAGAGGTTTTATCGAGTTGGAGTGTCGGTATCATTAACAAAAAAATGTGTGAGAAGTTTGGCTGATTTTTAAAAGGATGGTTTTGCAAGTTGTTTTGGAAGAAAGGGTTGTGAGGTTTTTCTGGGGAGCCGTTAGGCGTGTGGCACTTCTCATGCAGAAGGGGTACCTCTCGAACAAAAAAACAGATTTAATCCAAACAATACTGAAGAAATGAAAAAAAACCTGTTCTCCAAAAAATTAGCTACTTTGCTCAGTGCGGCAATCTGTGTAGCGGCTAGCACCACTCATGCTGTCTCGATTTCCGAATCCGATATTGTCAGCAATTGGGATTCCGGCGCGTCGACTGGCTATCGAATTCAATATGGTGGTACCAACAACAACTCGAGTTGGATCCAATCTGGTAATACCGTAGCTAGTAATGGAAACAGGACGGGTTCTCTGGTCAGTGACTTTGTCGCTTCTGGTGATTGGTCATTCTCTACAAAGATCAGAAACAATGGTGACAATGATTTCTCGGGAATCGTCTTTGGCTTCCAAGATATCGCCAATTCGTACGTACTTGGCTGGGGAGGCGGAGGTGTTTCCGGTCTGAATGGGATTCAACTTTTTAAGGGAGTGGCCGGTGTGAAGACCTTGCTCGCATCACAGGCTGGCAATTGGGCGAGTAATGTCACCTATGACTTCATTGCTTCTCGCAGCGGTAACAACCTCACTGCTACCATCAAAAACGGAGCGACTACGATTTTCAGCCAAACGGTAGTCGATACTAGTTTCATGACTGGTAAGGTTGGTTTCGATACCTACAGCCAAAATACCAGCTTCAGTTTCGGTAGCACTGATTTCACCAGTAATACGCAAGGCGTTCCAGATAGTGGAAGCACGCTTGCTTTGCTCGGTTTTGCCTTTGCTGGCGTAGTGGCTTTCAAGCGTCGTAGAGGCGCTTAAACGTTTGGCCAAGCTGGCATTTTCATTGCGGCGATCTCGTAGGAGATCGCCGTTTTTTGCGCCATGATTGGGCAAAAAACTGTCTCTGAAACGAGTTTATCGTTCGGCCCGCTTACAGCGGGCAGTCGGTCTTGATGAACTCCCACTTCAGGTTGAACTTTTTGGCAGCCTCGGCGGCGAGGGCGGAAATGCCGAAGGTTTCGGTGGCGTAGTGGCCGCATGCATACACGTTGAGACCCGCTTCTTGGGCGTAGTTGTAGTGGTGCTGTCGGAGTTCTCCGGTGATGAAGGTATCTGCTCCGGTGGCCTTGACGTGCTCGATGGCGCTGGCCCCGCTGCCGGAAAGCACGCAGATTTTCTTGGGCGCGCGGGAACCGAATTCCATGGCGGAAAACTTGTGTCCGAAAAGTCCTTTGAGGGCGGCTCGTAGGTCGGCGCGGCTACTGGTCCAGTGGCCGATGAAACCGATATCCGTGCCTTCGTATGGCAGGAAACTGCCGGCGGGAGCGATACCGAGTTTTTTTGCGAGGATGGCGTTGTTTCCGATTTCGGTGTGGGCGTCGAGGGGGAGGTGGCAGGAGTAGACGGCCAGGTTCCCGTCGACGAGGGTGCGAATCTTCTCGTACTCGGCGTCGACGACCCTGCGAGCCCCGCTCCAGAACATGCCGTGGTGCACGATGAGAAAGTCGATCTTGGCTTCGACGGCCTTTTGGAAGGGCACGAGCCCGGCGTCGACGGCGGCGCCCACTTTGCTGACGACTCCGTCGTTGGCGAATTGCAGGCCGTTCAAGGCGCCGCTGAAGTCTTTTACCTGGTGGGTGTTGGCCCGTTGGTCGCAGAAGGAGACGATATCCGAAAGCTGGATCATGGATGGTTGGTTGGAGAAATGTGGGTTGTGGATTGGGAGATGAAAAAGAAGCGACAGTGCAGGGGGAGGGCAAGGTCAGCCTGTTGCGAAAGCAACTTTTTGGTCGCCATCCGAGGCCCTGCAATTGAGATTCATCGGGTCAGGACGACAACTTATGTACGACGAGACTCAGGACGATTCCCCGGAACTAGCCGGCTCGCTTTTGCTGGCCCATCCGCACCTTAAGGACCCGAATTTCGCGAGTTCGGTGGTGCTCATGACGCGGCATGAAGAGTCGGGTTCGCTTGGGGTCGTGCTGAACCACAGTACGGGCGAGCGTCTGGGGCAGCTCAGTTCGGAGTTCAACGAATGCGGATTGGGCAATGTGCCTGTTTACGTGGGAGGGCCCGTCAGCCCGAACCAAATTATCTTGGCGGCCTGGAAGCTCATCCCCGACTTGGGGCAGTTTCAGCTCTTTTTCGGCATGGAGCCCTTGGCGGCCCAATCCAAGATGAAGGAAGACCCGGATTTGGTTTTCAGGGCTTTCAAAGGTTATTCCGGCTGGAGCGAGGGACAGCTGTTGAGCGAGCTGGAGTCCAACGCCTGGGTCGTTGCCGAGGTCGATGCGGAATCCATTTCCAGCAAGGACGGCGCTGACCTGTGGCGACACCTTATAATGGAGGTGAATCCGGAGCTGGGCCTCTTGTCCATGGTCCCGGAGGATCCGGACGCCAACTAGCTTTAGAGGGGCGAGCCCAGAGCTTTGGGAGCCGGGACGATATTTAGCGATTCCTCTATTGACAGGCGGGAGGCGACTCGTTCTCTTTACGCCCCTTATGAAAGTAGTGTCATCACTCAAGTCCGCTAAGACACGTCACCCTGACTGCCAAGTTGTACGTCGCAAGGGTCGTCTGTACGTGATCTGCAAGACCAACCCGCGTTTCAAGGCCCGCCAGGGTTAATTCGCTCTAAACCGCTCAACTTTTCGCCGTGAAAAAAGGTATTCATCCAGATTATAACCCAACTGTCTTCGTCGACGTATCGACGGGAAAGAAGTTCGTAACGAACTCCACCATCCCTGCCAAGGGTCATCAGACTGAGACCGTGGACGGCGTCGAGTGCGTTAAGGTATTCCGCGACATCACCATGGACTCCCACCCAGTCTACACCGGCGAAAAGCGCTTCGTCGATACTGCTGGTCGCGTGGAGAAGTTCCAGAACAAGTTCCGTCGCCGCCGCTAAGCGGACCGGACAGCGAACGATTTTTCAAACCCTCGAGCTCAGGCTCGAGGGTTTTTTTGTTGTCCCGAGCGAAACTCGGTTCTTGTAGGAACGAGCTTGCTCGCGAATAAAGGCAAGGCTTTCCGCGACTAGGGTCGCACCCGATTTTTCAGATATCACCATGTCCAAGAAACTTATCTTCATAGACTGCGACAGCACCTTGAGTTCGATCGAGGGGATCGACGAATTAGCCCGCTTGCGAGGCGAAGAGACATTTCGCGAATGCGAGAACATGACCAATAAGGCTATGGACGGTCACATCGCCATCGAAGACGTCTACGGGGCGCGGCTCGACCTCATCAAGCCGAGCGCCGAAGAGTGCGAAAAGATCGGGCAGCTGTACATCGACACCATAGAGCCGACGGCCCTTGAGACCCTTGCCGCTTTGCGTGAGAAGGGCTGGGAGCCGATCATCGTGAGTGGTGGCCTGACGCAAGCGATCGCTCCTTTCGCCAGACATTTGGGGGTGGAGCGTGTCAGGGCCGTGGACCTGATCTTCGACGACGCAGGTCGCTACCTCGGCTTCGACGGGAATTGTCCGACGTCCCGCATGGGAGGGAAGATGAAGGTGATCGACGCGGACAAGGCGGAACGCGGGGCGACCCAAACCGTGATGGTAGGGGATGGCTCGAGCGACTTGGAGACTCAGCCGTTCGTGGATCTTTTCATTGGTTACGGAGGATATTTGGAGCGAGCGAAGGTGAAGGCGGAAGCCAAGCAATTCGTTTACAAGCTCAGCGACATTCCTGCTCTTCTGGACTAAGGTATGTTAGGCGACTGGGTAGAGGCGGCGCGTCCCAAGACCTTGCCTGCGGCGGTGGTGCCGATTTTGGTCGGAACTGCCGAAGCGAAGCGCATGGGGTACTTCGATTGGTGGCCGGTCGCGATTTGCCTCGCTTTCGCGTTGCTGGTGCAGATCGCCACCAACATGGCGAACGACTACTACGATCACGTTCGCGGAGCCGACACGCCGGATAGGGTAGGACCCGAGCGTTTGGTGGCGAGCGGCCGCATCGAGCCGCGCAGGATGTTGTGGGCCTCGCTCGGCATCTTTCTGATGGCATTTTTGGTCGGCTTGAATCTGGTGGCTTATCGCGATTGGTCGCTCTTGATTGTTGGCATCGTATCCATCGTGTTTGGCTACGGTTACACCGGAGGGCCGTTCCCCCTGGCGTATCGAGGGCTTGGAGACGTTTTCGTGATCTTCTTTTTCGGACTCGTTGCCACTATGGGCACTGTCTATGTGGTTGCGGGGCAATTGACTTGGGAGTCCGCGTTTCTGGGCATGATGCTCGGGCTGTTGGCGAACAACATCCTAGTGGTCAACAACTACCGGGATATGGAGACGGACAGGAAGGCCAACAAGATGACCTTGGTCGCTCGCTGGGGACGGAACTTCGGCGCGGCTCAGTATCGTTTGCAGCTGGTGGGCGCCTTCCTGTGCCTGGGCTTATTTGCCATGTCGACGGGCGAAGTCTACCACGCGATTCCCTTTTTGGCATTTCCCCTTGGACTTAAGCTAGCGGGGACTCTGGACAGGACTGAGGGCGTGGCTCTGAACGGAGTCCTCGCCAAAACGGCGGCCTTTTTGCTACTGGTGGGAGTGCTGCTGGCAGGCGCGGTTTTTGTGGCGGCTTAGGCTTCGCTCCAAAGTCGCTCGAAGGTGGCGATGTCCTTCCGCATGGCGTCGAAGACGAAGTCGGGTGACCGTTCGATTTGGCGCCGCCCCTTCTCCGCTCCTCCGAGATCGTACTCGAAGTGGAGAGAGATAGGAACGTCGATCTGCGTTTCTTTGAGGAGTTTGAAGTAATGTGGAAAATCTACCATCCCTTCGCCCAACGGCGTATTGAGCAATTGGGTACGTCCCTCTCTCTTGACCCACTTGAAGTCCTTCATCACGAGGGTGCGGATGCGATCTTGGATCAGGCGAAATCCATTGGTCCAGGAACGTCCGCCTTCCACGGTTGCGTGGCGAATGTCGTATTGGGCCCCGAAGTGTTCAGGTGAAGACCCTTGCAGCAGTTGCCAAACTTCCCAGAGCGAAGCTCCGACGAGGGTCCCGGCGTGGTTTTGGTAGCAGCCGACCAAGCCTAGCTCTTCGTTGAGCGCGTCAAGCTTCTGGATACGCATTTGATATGCGGAGAGCGTTTCGGGGAGCGGTTTGTCATTCTCGTAGCGAAACCAGTTCATCCGATAGTGGGTAATACCGCACTTTGCCGCAGTTCGCAGCACGGCCTGGTCGAGGGTATCCTCGGCGTCATCGACCGCTGTGGTCATCATCACGGTTTCGAGTCCCTGTCTGTGGCAGGCTTCTACCGCTCGTGGCAGGTCGGTTTCGACTTTTTCCGGTTCGACGTGTCCTCCGGGGCGCACTGTGAGGTCGACTCCTTGGAAGCCGATCTCCTTAGCGGCTTCCGCCATCGCTTGGTAGTCGAGAAACTGCAGGTGTTTCGAGAACAGGTTCAGCTTGGGGGTCTGCGATTGGGGCTGGGCCGCAGACCGTCCTGGCAAGGCGGTCGAAACGGCGAGCAAGGTTCCGGCTTTGATGAAGTCGCGTCGATTTGGGGAGTGCATGCTGAGGGAAAACGCTTTGAGCTATCATTAGAATGTAGGGAAGGAAGTCTGGCAAGGAAACGATAGGGTTGCCAATGAGGGACAAGGCGTGCCAACAATAGCCCAAGGTCGAATTCTGAGCCTTGAATACCAAAACGTAATATACCCATGAGCAGAGACGGAATGAACTATGCCCCGGAATTTAAGGGGAATGAGAAAGTGGTAGAAGCGGGCGAGTTCGTGTTCGCGGCTGCGTTCTTCGACCATGGACATATCTATGGGCAGATCGAAGGTCTGGCGAGCGTGGGCGGAAAGCTAGGGTATATCTATGAACCGCAGCCCGAGCGCTACGAAAGCGTGCTCAAGGCTCATCCGCATGCCAAGGTGGTAAGCGACTTCCGCGAAATTCTCGATGCGCCTGAGGTGAAGCTGGTGACCGCCGCTGCGATTCCGAATCTGCGCTGCGAAATTGGTATTCAGGTTATGGATGCAGGGAAGGACTATTTCACCGACAAGGCCCCATTCACCTCGCTCGAGCAACTGGAGCTTGCCAAGGCGAAGACGGAAGAGACTGGCAAGCGTTACATGGTTTGCTACAGCGAGCGTCTCTCCAGCGAGTCAGGTTGGTATGCGGGGGAGCTTATCAAGGGAGGCGCGATTGGCCGCGTCCTGCAGGTGCTCAACCTGGCACCTCACAATTTGGCGGCTCATACCCGTCCGGAATGGTTCTTCGACAAGAAGCGCTACGGAGGAATCCTCACGGATATCGGTTCCCACCAGTGCGAGCAGTTTTTAGAGTATACCGGCGCCACGGACGGGGTGGTCAACTTTGCCCGCGTAGACAATCTAGGGACCCCGGACTATCCCGGTTTGGAAGATTTTGGCGAAACCAGCATCACCCTAAACACTGGAGCCAGCGCCTACTGTCGCCTCGATTGGTTCAATCCAGCCGGTTCCAAGATTTGGGGGGATGGTCGCACTTTCGTTTTAGGCACGGACGGCTATCTCGAAATTCGCAAGTACCGCGACATCGTGAAGGGCGGTAGCGACCACGTTTATCTGGTGGACCAGGAATCCGAGCAGATGATCGATTGCGCGGGCAAGGTGGGCTTTCCGTTCTTTGGCAAGTTCGTGCTCGATTGCTTGAATCGCACGGAAAACGCCATGACTCAGGCGCACGCCTTCAAGGCTGCTGAGCTGAGCTTGAAAGCCCAGCAGCTAGCGGATCAGGGGCGCTCCGTTTAGCAAGCGACGCTCCGTACTAATCGATCGCTTTTCCGGCGGACTGCCATTTCCAGTCGTCCGTTCGGAAAGGGGTGACGGGCAGGCCGTTGCGGTCGTAGAGGTTGACGATCGGGTTTTGGGCCCAGCCGTAGCGTACGGCCACCGGGGAATCGATTGAGTCGGCCCAAACTTCGACGGTGTTCGGGGCGAGGATCTTGGCTTCGGCCCATATGAATTTCTGGTCAGCGGCGGCGATGGCGAAGCCTTTGACTTCAGCCGTGTCGAAGCTGTACAAGCCTTCAGGGCTGGTATGGTCGAAGGTAATTCTGACTTTGTCTCCCACAACTTGCATGCTTTTGTATCGAGGACTTTGATACGCTAGGTCGTAGCCGTAGTCATTTGCTAGCGGCCAACGTACCAAGCGGCTAGCGACGGTTTTCTTGTCGCGAGGGTGGATGTCGCGTCCTTCGCCTAGGTCGATGATGACAGCTTGGCCGGAGTTTTTGAGAACGTCCATGGATTGCGTTTGGGCGTCGCGCAGTTCCGCCCAACCGTTCTCTCCTGGTTCATCGGGTTCGCTGCCCCAGTCGGCCAGTTGTACCCAGTAGAAGGGGAAGTCGCCTTGTTTCCAAGTTTCACGCCAAGTCTTTACTAGGAGGGGAAACAGGTGACGATATTGGTCGGCGCGACCGCCGTTGCTTTCTCCCTGATACCAGATAACGCCCTTGATGCCGTATCCGGCGAGTGGATGCACCATGCCGTTGTAGATGTTGGCGGGGCGATGCTGGCCGGTGAGCGGATGCACGGTATCGTTCCAATTGAGACTGGGTTCGGGGCGGCCCGCAGCTTGCCATTCCTCGAAGCGTTTCAGGAAGGCCTTGTATTTCGCTTCGTCGAAGTTCTGCGTTTTGGATTTCCAATGCTCGAGCAGCGGGGCGTAACGTTCGTCGTCCTCCAGAACGGAGCGGGAAATCCAGCTTTCGGCCATGGAGCCTCCCCAGGCGTTGTCGATAAGACCGATGGGCACGCCCAAGGCTGCGTTTAGGGTTTGGCCATAGAAGTAGCCGATGGCAGAGAAGTGGGGCACGGTCTCGGGAGAGCAAACCTGCCAGGATCCTTCGATATCGTCTTGGGGAATTTGGGTGCCGTTTCTGGCAACCGTCAGGAATCGTATCTGAGGGTGGTTGGCAGCAGCGATTTCAACCTCCGCGCCGTAGGAGTTGGCGACCGGCCACTCCATGTTGGATTGCCCGGAGCAGAACCAGACCTCGCCGACTAGGACATCCTCTATCGTGATGGTATCCTCGCCTTTGATGGTGAGGGCGTGCGGGCCGCCGGCTGGCAGGGGCGGGAGCTTTGCCCGCCAGGCTCCAGCCGCGTCGGCTTGGGTCGTGACGACGTTGCCGGCGAGGCTGATGGTGACCTTTTGCTGGGGGCTGGCTTTGCCCCAGATCGGGTTGGCTTGGTTGCGTTGCAGGACCATGTGGTCCGTGAAAACGTTGGGCACGCTGAGCTGGGCGTAGAGCGAATTAGCGAGCGCTCCGGTGGCCATTAGGAATAAAAATAGGGTCTTCATGCGGTATTTAAGGATAAATCAATCAGCGGGTGGCTAAGGAATTGTGAGCTTTGGGGGAAGGGGTGTTTACGAGTCTCAATGGAGGAAAACTCAGGCTAGGAAAACGACGTTTATTTGGCAAAAGCCTGTTTGTGTAAAAACAAAATGAAGCGGAATAAAATTCATGGAATATCCAAATTTCCCCTACGGTTTTCGATGCGAGGTACGTTTAGATGCGCTTACAACACGCAAACCTAGAAGAAGCATTTCTTTTGGGCGAGCGTCGATTCGGGAAGCACTCCCGTTGCAAAAAAAGAAAATGAACAGATTCAAATCTAGCCTCACGAGCCTTCTAATTCTCGCGCTTGCCGCCTTCGCTGCAAACGCGGTTTCTGCTGCAGATGCCAAATGGGATGTGCAACCTTCTGTGAAGAAGAGTGTCGCCCCTGCGAACCCGAACGGGATCGAAGGCATGGCGATGGCGCTTGTCACTATCTCTGCTGACGGCACCGTTGCTTCTGTGACAATCGACAAGTCTACGGACGCTTCTCTCGAGCAGCCCGTCCTGGACGCGATCAAGCAGTGGCGCTTCAATCCGGCCCAGCTCAACGGCAGTCCGATCGAGTGCAGCATCAAGGTTCCTTTCAAGTTCAAGAGCTAGGAACCAGAAGGACACCGTTCCGAAACGTGCGGCTTTCGCTTCGAGCGAGGCCGCTTTTTTGCGTCTGCAGCTCGGCCTGGAAAGGGCGTCGCTCGCTTTCAGTACCAGTTTTCCGGGTCGGGGCGCCAGTCGGAAACCTCGAAGTCCTCGTTGAGCTGGTCGAGACGGGCTCGGTCCTCCTGCGACAAGGAAAAATCGAAAATCTCGGCGTTCTCCCGAATCCGTGCTGGGGTCGAAGACTTGGGGATGATGGGGATCTGGTGGTCGAGACACCAGCGCAACATAAGCTGCGCTTCCGTTTTGCGGTACTTTGCGGAGAGGGCTTCCAGCTCTGGGTGGCCCCATTTCCTGCCACGCGCCAAGGGACTGTAGGATTGAAGCAAAATCCCTTTGGAACGGCAGAAGGTGGCCAGCTCCTGTTGATTGTGGAAGACGTTGCACTCGACCTGGTTCACCGCCGGACGATAGGAGCTGAGGGATAAGAGCTCCTCCAGCCGCTTTCGCGAAAAATTGCTGACTCCGATCGCTCTGCATTTGCCGGCTTCCAGCAGCAGCTGCATGGCCTCCCAACAAGGTTGCAAGCGTTTGGAGTCTGGGTGAGGCCAGTGCATGAGGTAGAGGTCCACGTAGTCGGTTTGCAACTTTTGCAGGCTTCGCTCCAGGGCCGCAGGCGTTTCCGTTTTGCCCTGTTCGTCCAGCCAGAGCTTGGTCGTCAGGAAGACCTCGTTTCGCTTCAGGCCAGACGCCTGCAGGGCCTCTCCCACCAAGCCCTCGTTTTGGTAGATCGAAGCGGTGTCAACGTGACGATAGCCGCATTCGAAGGCCGCTTGGAGAGCTGCTTCGCCCGATTGCTTGTCGCCCACCTTGTAGGCCCCGAATCCGAAGACGGGGAGTTCCGTGCCGTTGTTGAGAGGTGTGGTGCTGCTTATTTTGATCATCCGCTTTCGCAATCAGGAGGTGACAGGTAGATGACAGACTTGGGGAGGGGAGCCTGTCGAGGACGAAGATTATCAGTGACTTAGGGAGATACGGGTGTACACGCGCGAATTTTTGCTGAATTGTTTTGCCCTTGGAATACTTCTTTCGAAACTTCGTAAGTCATTGGAGAGATGTTCATGCTCTCTTATTGTTGTCTAACTAGCGGTAGCTAGACTACTTGGCCCGTCGATCCTCGGATCGACGGGTTTGTTGTTTTCTGGAGGCGTCTTGAGGGATCATGGCCGGGTGTCGCACTTCGCGTGCGAGGAAGGCGCTTGCCTTGACCGACGGGGCCTCTCAGCGAGTCCAAGTCCGTCCAGATTTTTCGGCCTTGGAGCTCGCTTAGAATCCGAAGGCCTAATGGCTTTTGTCCGCATAGCTGGCGAGAATTGGCCGTTTCGCTATGAAAAGCGCAATTTTCGCGATTTAGTTAATAATTATTACTGCGATTTGCGATTGGCTGCTTTGGGGTGGGGACATGCGATTTGCCCCCATCGTCGTTATCCGAACCCTAGCGTTTTCCTTTGCTCTCTTTTCGACTGTCCACTCCTCGGGGCAGTCCGCTTGGCGATCGAGCTTGTATCCGGCCGATTGGGTTCCGCCGACTCGGGAGGATGGATTGTCCTTTGCCGATGATGCCTTCCTCCAAGATTTTTCCTACGCGGGTTACCGCATGGGTCAGGCCTCCTTGTCGCCGGAGGTGGAGAGCTTGTTTGATGCGGTGGACGGTTTTGGAGCGGATCCGAGCGGCCAAGTCGATGCGACTGCTGCGATTCAAGCGGCGATCGATGCCGCCGAGGCGAATGGTGGTGGGATCGTTTACCTGAAGCCCGGCAGTTACCGTTTGTCGGTTCCCTCAGGCGAGGACCGTTGTTTGCAGATCGAGTCTTCCAATGTGGTTTTGCGCGGAGCGGGTCCGGACCGGACCTTCCTCTTCAATACAACGACCGAGATGCGAAACCGAAGGGTGATTCGCGTGCGCCCAGAGGATTGGGGGAGTTGGACCAGCAAGCGATCGGAGCCGATTTTGCTGCAGCGTGACGAACTGGGGCCGACGCGTTCGGTCCAACTGGAATCTTTAGCCGGACTCGCGGTCGGAGATTGGATCGTCTTGCACAATCCGGCGACGGAGCAGTTCGTGCAGGATCTGAAAATGGGGGCGGGAACGGATGGGGTAGATTGGACCGATACCCTGGATTCGCTACGAGGTCTGCTTTATCTGAGACGCATCGAGACGATCGACGTGGCCAATCGAATCGTGAGTTTCGACATACCGACTCGTTGGTCGCTGAAGCAACGGGACGGAGCGAGCGTCTGGAAACCAGCGTCTCGATTGACAGATGTCGGCTTGGAAGGGTTTTCCATCGGAAACCAGCGGATCGACAAGTCAGGCTGGGGGGAGTCGGACTACACGGTTGCTGGGACTGCGGCTTACGACGCTCATGATTCCTTCCTCATCGAAATGAGGGGCGTGGTGGATGGATGGATACAAAATGTTAGCTCCTATAATCCGGACAATGATAACGGGGTACATTGCCTCTCCAACGGGGTGCTTCTTGATTGGTGTCGCAATGTGACGCTATACCGGTTGCGTTTTCAAAACGCCCAATACGGAGGTGGAGGAGGCAACGGGTACATGATTCGCCTCAATGCGGCAGCCGAGTGTTTGATCGCTGAATGCGAGGTTGGGTTTTGCCGGCACGGAATTGTGATGTGGCGGATGCAAAACTCCGGGAACGTGGTCACCCGCTGCTACGATCACGATAGCGGTATACAACTTGCGGATACGCAGCGAGGGATGACTGCGGGGAGGGGCAGCGACCATCATGGCGTATTCAGCCACTCCAACTTGTTCGATAGCAATCGACTTGAGCGATCCTATTTCGAAGCAGCCTATCGAGGCGATTGGGGGAGTCGCCCGGAACATGGCATGACTTCCAGCCAATGCGTGTTCTGGAATACGGAGGGCTTGGCTTCCCATGCCAACGCGAACTACATTGTGCATAGTCAGCAGTTTGGATACGGATATGTCATAGGAACCAGCGGAGAGGCATCCGCTGTTCGCTTGAGCGAGAAGCGACCGAACTCGGCTGTTCGTACGGCCCCTGACGATATCGTGGAGGGTGAAGGGATGGGAGCAGATTTAGTCCCTTCGTCCCTTTACCAGGACCAACTATTGAAGCGAGTCGACTCGCTTTCCGCCGATCTCATCTTTCTCAAAACCGAGAGCTCCTTGCAGTTTCGCTGGGAGGAATCGCCGAGCTTTCCTTGGGTTTTGCAAAAGGCGGCTGACTTGGCCAATTGGCAGACTGTCGTCAACGGCGCCCAAGGTGAGCTCGAGGCTCCACTGCTTCCGGAATCGAGTTTCTATCGCTTATCGGTGCGGTAGGTTTTTTGCTAAGAGCCGGACTGTCGTTGTGATTTCAAAGTCGGTAGTCGACGAACAGGCGAAGGTCTCGCGCGGACTTGTGGTGTCGATCCGACTCGTCGAAAACGCATTTTCCGTAGCCCGCCTTGATGCAGACGCTTAGCTTTTCGCTCAGTTTCCTTTTCGCCACGAGATCGATTTCGCTCTCGGCTCTTCGGTCTAAGTGTGAAGCAGTCAGGTAGACGGCCGCGAGGGTCCATGAGTTGCGAGAGTACACGGCTTTGGCGTGGTACGTTTGAGCGCCCGCTTCGAATTGGTTGGTGTACCAGAGAAGGGTGGCGTCGTTGGTGTAGCTGGTGCGGAAAGGAACGAGCAGGGATGCGTCTTTCGAAATCTGTGTCCAGCCCGCGTCCAGAGAAAAGGACTTCAGCTTGTAGCGTAGGTTCAGCTCGAGCGAGCTGGCAGAGTGATCCTTGAACGCCCCATCGCCTTGGCCCTTTTGATCGATACCGTGGGCGGATAGGGACCAGCGGCCGTCTCCGCTATCGGTGGGGAGGGTATAGGAGAGCTTTAACCCTGCATTGTTGTAAAGCTTTTCAGCGTAGTAGTCGTAGGCGTGCAGAGAGAAGCTCTTTTTGTTTAGTTCTGTGGATACAAATTGTATTCCTGACTTTGTTGCGCTTGCTCCGATCCTTTCGCCCAGTCGCTTAAAGGAGGTGTCTAGAAGGGAGGTCCCGTTTTCCCGTGAGGGCCAAGAACTGTAACGTTCGATGTGGCCGAGGTCGACTTGCAGGGACTCGCTGATACGTGCGTTGGCGAAAATGCCCTCGAGCGATTGGGCCTGGTGTCTCACTTTGTAGCCGGGAAAGAATGCGTAGCTCAGTTCTTTGCGGCCTAGGCTCAGCAGTGTGCCGTTGGGGCCTATTCCCGCGGCGCGGTAGCTTATGTAGGCCTCAGGCAAAGATGCGGATTTGTCATTGGAAAGCCAATACGCAGCGTTTTCTCTCTCATTTTCCCAAAGATTCTCCACGAGAACTGACTTGATGCCGAACGTAGCCTGCTCCGAGAGTTGAGACTTTGCCGCTATGCTGACTGATGCAGAGGCAGCTGAGCCTTTGACCTCGGCGCCGTAGTCTCTTCCCATGACCAGAAGGGTCGAGGATAGGTCGAACTCGAGCTCGGATGGATAGCTGTCTGCGGCGACCGAATAAGCGGTCGGAGCAAGCAAGGAGAGCAGAGCGTACGCTATTTTTTGATGTGTTTTCATGATGAGCGCTTAGGGCTGTGCTTCGCCCTTAGTTGAAGTAAGTGAGCGTGTCTTCATGTTTCCGGGTGCTGGTCCAGTCGGGTGTATCGAATCGATCCCGGGCATGGTCTTTCTTGTTTTCTGCGGCAGCCCTCTCTTTGCCGTCGAGCACGGCTTGTAGCTTGCCCATAAAATCGTTCATCTGCTCGGCTTGGGCGAAAAGCTGCTCGGCGGCCGCGGCGCTCTCTTCAGAGCTGGCGACGTTTTCTTGGGTCATTCGATCGACGTTGGACATGGAAACGCTGATCTCCTCGATACTGCGAGCCTGCTCGTTGGAATCCTCGGAAATTTCGACCATGCTCGCTGATAGGTTTTGCGAGATCTGCAGGTTTTCCTGCATGGATTGAGCGATTTGCTCGTTGAGTTCGGAGACGTGTTGTACTGAACGGTGGGAGCGGTTGATGAGCTCCCCAGATGTGCGGGCTGCTGCGGCTGCCTTGCCTGCGAGGGCTCTCACTTCGTCGGCCACGACCGCGAAGCCTGAACCGGCTGCTCCGGCTCTAGCCGCTTCGACCGCCGCGTTAAGGGCGAGCAAGTTGGTTTGAAAGGCGATTTCGTCGATCGTATTAACGACCTTGAGCGTTTCGGATGCCGAGTTTGAGGTTTCTTTTATTGCGGCGCGGGCTTGTTCGACCTGGTCGCTGACCGTGTTGAGGCTAGCGATTGCTTTTTCGTTCAGCTCGGACTCAGCTCGATTTGCTTTGCTGGCGTTGCTATTCGTTTTCTGAGAAATCTCTTCAATCGCGGCTGCGGTTTCCTCGACCGAGGATGCCTGTTGGGACGAGCTGTTGGAAAGGAGCTGACTAATTGTCGAAACTTGCTGGGAAGCGGACCTGATGTTTTCGCCGGCTTCTCCGAGGCCTGAGATTATTCCGTGTATTGGTTTTATAATGACGGAAGTCACCCATGAAATGAGACCGGCGGCGATCAAGCAGATGACGATCGCGACCAACAGTGAGGTATAGGCAAAAGTGGAGAGCGAGGAATAGACGTCGTCCTCGTAGGCAGTCACGCCGATGATCCAAGCTGAACTGTCGATTGGGTGCATCGCCCCGATTTTAGGCCTGCCTTCAAACTTGTATTCGATGAACCCTGTCTTTTGCTCGATTATTTGGCGGCCCCAATCGAAGTCCATGAAGTTCAAGGTTCCGACGTGATCGGGGTTCGGATGGTCGACCACCAGAGCGTTTTCGTGTACGATGAAGGCGTATCCATCCGATCCGATTTTTATGTCGCCGATGAATTGCGAGTGAATGTAAGCGAGGGACAGTTTTCCCGCGAGTCGACAAATTTGTCCGTCTCGCTCGAAGCGCTTTCCGACAAGGAAAACGAAGGCTTCGGATTCGCTTTTCAGGTATTCGATTTCGGTGAAAGCGCTCTCGGGACCGAGGGAGGAAACGGTTTTAGCGAGCAGGTTCTCCGCTGCCGTAGGATAAGGATGGGAGCTGGCGAGCACTTTCCCGTCCGGGCCGAGTAGACTCAAATTTGAGAGAAAGGTTTGCGATTCGAGCTTGGCCTTCAGCGTATCCAGTAGGTCTTCCGATTGCTGGATGTCGCTCGACCAGTTGTCTATGATAGACTTTCTTTCCTCCAGCCAGCCGTCGAGATGCTTTGCGGTACGTTGCGCATCGTGCACCGCTTGCGACTCCACTGCTGTTTCGAGGGCGTCGGAAAATAGGTAACGACTAACGAGCGCGAGGCTGCCGATGGCGATTAGAATCAACGCTATGGCGCTGATTACGAATTTGTCGCGTAGCTTAAAGGTCATAATAGAGTAGGATTGTCGTTGAGCGATCCGTGGCGTTGGAAGGGAACCTTCTGTTGTTTCTGCCTAGGTGCTTCGTCAGTCCTATCGGTAATTCCTAGAGGGCGCTTTATGTTCACCCCATGCGGAATCTGACTTGGCTGGCAATTAGCAGAACCGGTTTGCTCGTGAATTAATCGAGCTAATTTTAGCTGGGGTGATGCGCGAGATTAAGTGACCTAATTAACGCGAGCGCTTTGGTGATTGGTGGAAAGTATCAAAAATTAGGATACGTGCAAGCGAATCGAACTGGGAGTGTCTGGGGCTACGGTCATCGCGATGGGTAGCGCTTGGGCCCCAGGAACCAGGTTGAAGGTTCTGCAGCCGAGCGGGCAAACGACTTCGAGGGGGCTATCGCTTTCGATGGTCAAGGTGCCTGCTTCCTTCTCGATTTCGATGCGCGAGGCGGACGGATGCCTTGCTTGGTCGGACACAGGCGAAAGAATGGGAAGGACGTATCGAGCAGGGAATTGAGATTGGACTTGGATCTGGACAAACTCTTTCGCGAAGCGGTAACTCAGCTTGCAGGTTTGCTCCATTGATTGATAGTGGCGATTGTTCAGTTTTGTGGATACGTCTACCTGAATCCCATCGGTGGAGTGGGAAGACGTGAACGTCGCCTTCAGATCGTACAGGTTGCTGTATCGAATGTCTTTTACGCAGGCCTCCAAACGGGGTGTGAGGGCGAAATCAATATCGCTCTTCGGCTTTTGTTGGTTGTAAGGCTCTACGAGTTGGTAGTCTGCCATGCTTGCGGCGCAAAGCGGCCCGAGAGTCTCGTGCCAAAGGAGCGACAGGGTTCCTCCTGTTGCTTGTTGCACGCCGGGGCGATAGATGAAGTCGTAGGCGGTGACGGTAGCTCGCCAAGGGCCGATAGAGAGCAGGTCGGTGGCAATTTCTGGAAATCGCTTTATGCGAGCGCCTCCGCAAAGAGAGAGGGGCTTGGCTTGGGACTCTGGAGCGGTGCCTGAATCCAACAGGTAAGCGAGTGACTTGGCGTGGGCGAAGGTATGGTGGCTGCAGGGAGGGAGGCCTTCCTCTCTGTAGTGAATTCCTCCGTACAAGAGTCCATCCTTGGAAGTGCAACGCTCCATCAACATCGTGTTGCGAAGCGCTGCGGAGGCGAACTTGGAGTTGTGCTTGGCCATGGCGGCGTACGCGATCTGGCAGCCGTCGCTGGTACGACTCCCCCAGTAGGTCCACTTGAATTGGCGGGTTCCCCAACTATTGTCCCAGCCACCGTCTGGCAGCATGAATTCCAAATGGCTCGCGAGCGAGCTCGTTAGAAGGGCAAGTAAGGACTCATCCCTTTCTTGCAGGGCGTAGAGCGTCAATCCATTGAGTGACTCCTCCACGTTGTATCCAAGATCCACTGCCAGCATTCCGCGGGCGCTGAGGGCATTCACTGGTTTTGCCTCGCCGTAGAGGAGATGGTTGGGGTTGGTAAAAAAATGAGGTGCCTCGGCGGCAAGCTCGCGACTGCGGGCGAGGTAGCGTTCTTCTCCCAGGTGGCGTCCCAGCAGGTTGAGTGCGTAGAGAGCGGTGAAGCCGTAGTTGATATTTGCGAAGCGGAGATCGAAGTTCTCGTAGATGTAGTTGGCGGCCAGCTCCAATCGTTCGGTCCATCTTTCGCGGGTGGCCTGGTCGAGCAGGTCACCGTGATGGTACAACGTTTCGGCGAGGGCGATCGCGCCAAAAACGGTGATCCCTCGCCAAGAACGTGGGTTGGCGGTGACGGTCCAACTCCCGTCGGGCTGTGAAACGTTTTTGGACCATTCGAACACGGCCTTGCCCGCCTCGAGGTAGCGGGTATTCCCGCTGCTCTTCGCCAGGCTGAAAAATGGGTAGACCGCGTCCATGCAACGGCCATGGATTCTGCCGCAAGCAGGACAGTCGATGGCTCCATGGCGGCTCGGATCGCTAGGCGCGTCAATTTGGACGCCGATCATACCGTCGCACCAACGCTGCAATAGACTTTCGATCATGGGCGGGAGTTTTAGCGGGGATGTCTGGCTATGGCTCGGGATTGAAGCGAAGGCCGAGGAAGCGGCCAAATGGTTGCTTATTCCTAATTGTAGGGCTTTTCATTGTTCGGACTTAAGCTCTGCGGACCAGGTAGAGCAGGGAAACGAGCAACGCGAAAGCGGCCGCTATGCTAAAGGCACCGAGGAACCCTTGGTAGCCATGGTAGAGAATGGCGTGCTGGACGGAAAGCGGAGAGAGGAACTGCCCGATGAAGATTGAGGTCGTAAGCCCACCGAAGAAACGGCCTCGCTGCCCGGATGGGATCAGGTCGGCTAAGCTCGAATTCGCGTTTGGGCCAATCATTCCGGAGCCAAGTCCACTGAGCGCCATGGCAATGAAGAAAAAAGGGAGGCTTTCCGCGTGGGCGACGACGCTGAAGGCCAAGGCAATTAGGCCAAAGCCAAGCGAGAAGGCTCGGGGAGCCGACACCCATTGGCGAACTCGATTGTAGTTGAAGCCGGATACGGCACCGAAAAAGTTGCTGGTAGCGATGATGGCCCCGACTAGCGGAGGACTGAGTTCGAACTTTGACTTGAGCAGGAAGGGCAATTGTGAAGCGATGAGGTAGAAGAGCAGCATTCCCGAAAAGGAGGTTGCGTAGAGCAGCGTCACTCTGATGGCTGGTATCTCTTGGAGGTCGCTTTTCTCACCGATGTCCGGCTGCGTTGGCGCGGCGCGGTTCGGCGGCTCTTTTATAAAAGCGAATACGGCGGCGAATACCAAAAGCGACAGCGAGTAGAGCGCGAATGGGTAGCGCCATGAGGCTTGGGCAAGAAAACCGCCCGCCACGAGAAAAAGGACGGCGCTTAGCGCCATAGCGGCGAATTGCAGCCCGAGAAAGTTGAGGCGACGGGGGCCTTCGAAGAGATCGGCGATGAGGGTATTGGAACTGGTCATAACGCCTGACACCGCCATGCCCAGAGCGAAGCGGGAGGCGATTAGCAAGTAGAGGTTGTTGGCGTAGTAGCCATAGGATCCAGCTAAGGCGTAGAGGATGAGGCTACTCAGTAGAACCTTTTTGCGTCCCCATCGATCGCACAACAAACCAGCGGGCAAGGAGCAGATCGCAACGCCGAGGCTGGTGACGGTAAGTACCAGCGGGGCTAGGGTAGCGGCGCTGGGGAAGTGGGCGAACGCCGCTCCGATGCCGGGGAGAGCGGGGGCGATGATTGCCCCGGCCATGACAGTCATGGACGCGGAGGCGAGTAGGGAGGCCTTGGCCGCTTTGGCAATCTGTTGCATGGACGGTCCCGCAGGGGGACTAGTCGTGGGTCGCTTGCATGGCTTGATGCAGCTTGCTCGAGAGGCGGCTCACGGTGTCTTGCAGGCTTTTCTGCTCGGCGATGTTCTTGTTTTCGAGAGGGTCGGCTTCGTGGTCGTAGAGCATGCGAGCGGTGAACTCTCCCTTTGAATCTATGTATTCGGAATAGCGATACTGAGATGTTCGAATGGAGTCTCCGCGCCCGAAACGGCTCGCTGCGACCTCCGCCCATGGGCGGCTTGGATCGCGAAGAAGGGGAACGAAGCTTTTGCCTTCCACGCTGTGTGGTATTGGCACTCCCGCGAGCTCGCAGAGCGTTGGGTAGATGTCGATGGACTCCGTGAGGCCGGAGGTGCGTCCCGGCGTGAAGCCGGGGGCTTTGAGCAAGAGCGGAATGTGCAAGGAGGACTCGTAGACCGAGTGCTTGCACCAGAGGGAATGGTCGCCGAGGTTCCAGCCGTGATCGCCCCAGAGGACGACGATGGTATTGTCGTCGAGCTGCAGCTGTTGCAGGGCTTGGAGTATTTTGCCGATTTGGGCGTCCACGTAGCTGACACAGGCGTAATAACCGCGAATGAGCTCCAAGGCTTGCGCGTCGGAAACGGGGCCTTGCTTGGGGATGCCGTTGTAGTTGCGCAGCTCGCCGAACTTGTGCAGTGACTCTTGGGGCGCGTTTGCGGGAGATGAATAGTTCTGGGGGAGTTGTATCGACTCTGGTGGATACAGTTCCCAGTATTTCTGGGGAGCAACGAACGGCAGGTGAGGCTTGGCGAAACCGACCGCAAGCAAGAATGGAGTTTCGGGATCAGCGGACCGTTCCTCGAGTTTTTTGATCGCTTGCAACGCGAGGTCGCCGTCGCCGTAGAAGGCGTCATCCACGTTGGCGCTCTCTATCGGATCGCCCCGAGGTCCGCTTGCCTTGGCAGAATCGTGGAACTTGGGACGATCGCTTTTCCAAGGCTTTTCCGACCAGCCGTCTTCGTGGTCGTCTTTGTGGTGGTACACCTTCCCGAGGGAGATCGCATGGTAGCCGGCGTTTTTGAAATGGGTATTCAGGGGGACGGCCCAAGGGGCATCCTTGTGGGCGTAAGCGTTATGGGTCACGAAGCGGTCCTTGGTCGGACGCACGCCGGTGAGCATGCTGGAGCGGGAAGCTCCGCAGGTGGCGACCATGCAGTAAGCTTGTTCGAAGAGCAGGCTTTCCGAGGCAAGTTGGTCGATATGGGGCGATTGGATGTGGGCGGCTCCGTACGCCCCGAGTTCGGGGCGGAGGTCGTCAACCGCGATGAATAGAATGTTGTGGCGCGAATGCTCCTCTCCAGCCCGAACTGAGACGGGAGCGAGCGGGCAGAGGCAGGCTAGCATGAGGAGGGGAAGTGGGGATTTCATAGTGTGGAAAGGGTAATTGACCTTTGGCTCTCGCCTCGAAGGAAGCTCGCTACTAATTGTAGGATTCGCCGCGTTTCGCCCTTGGGGGGAGGCTATCGGACCTAGGATGTGATCGGGATCTGAATGATCTCCATCGTGGCTTGGCGTTTATTGTCCTAGATTCGTGAATACAGCAGGGTAGCTGCTACCAGGAGAGACGTGACGGCGGCGATGAGGACTGCACCGGCTGCTATGTCCTTGACGCGGCGAATGCTCTCCTTGCGTTCTGGGCTTACTTCGTTTGCCAATTCCTCAATAGCGGTGTTGAGGGCTTCGGCGGAAAGCACGAACCCTGCGCAAAGCGTGACCGCTATCCACTCGCTGCCGGTGAATTCCAAGGCGAGTCCCAGCCCGCCTACGAGGGCGGCGCAGGCGAGCTGGATCTTGGCGTTTGTTCCGCAGGCGATGAAATCGCGTATCCCGCGAATGGCGTGAGCGAAGGACTGGATACGCTTTTTCATTTTTGGGGGTGGAGCCCTGAGCGGATGCCTATTCTCCGAAGCGGGCCCAGAGCTTGGGAAGTCGCTTGGCGCATTCTTTCGGGTCGTCCACGTCCCAGTTTTCTCCGCTCGGCTCGCTGCGCCGCTTGAAGTCGACGTAAGGGATTTCGTTGCCTGTCTTTTCCTCGTAAACCTCGGCGGCGACGTAGCCGAAGGACTCGTTAGCGATGTACTCGTCGTCATCGACTAGATCGGCGATGTTGTCAGGCTTTTCGAGGGCAGCCTCAAAGAAGCTCCTGCCTCTCGATATCAGGCCGTAGCGGAAATCGATGAAGCCGTCGTCGGAACAGCCGCCTTCCATTAGGTAGGCGGCAGCCCACAGTTCCCAGTTATAGGCGCGGTCCATTTCTCGATCGAAGTGTTCTTGGAACTGGGCGATCCTTTCCGGCGAAAGCTTGAGGAGCCGTTTTCTCAAGTCTTCCTCGGCGGCTTCTTTGTTTAAGCCTTCGAGGTGTTTCCAGAACTGTTTTTTCGCTTCGGACATTTGTTATTCCTTTTTTGATGTTGGGTTGCTGTGGAAAGGTTTCGCTCGACGCCCGTTTTTGATTGGGCAGGGCGAAGGGAGTGTCGGAGTTTTATGTGATAGAGGTGATTTCTGTCGTCGCAGCCTTAGCGCTTGCTGTTGGCGCTGTGGCAGGATGGGCATTGGATTATGGATACGCAGTCTTCGGAGGCAGGTTTCTCGAGGAAGCCTAGTGGGGGCAAGCTGAGTTCCCTTCATTTATTGCATCTTGTGGGAAGCGACCTTGCGTCGCGATTGGAGATCGCTTGATCGCGACGCAAGGTCGCTTCCTGCGGAAAAATGCAGATAGGAATTCTGCAAGGAACTACAATTATACCTCAACAGAGCCTCCTCTTGGCTGGGATAGGTCTGCACGGTCTTTTTCATGCGAAGAGGCGGAAGGAAGAGTGTCAGGCGAGAATGAAACCGAGTATGGCGACAATTATGAGCCGTATTTGCATGGAGGAAAAGCCAGAAAAATAGCGGCAAAGAGGATAGCCAGGAAAAGGGGCGAATCCGTGGCGGTGCAGAGGTTTCGCGTTGCCAACTCGGAGTCGCGTGATTGGGAGCAGACGCAAAAAAGGCCGCCTTGGGAGAGGCGGCCTGCGATGATTGTTTTCTCGGGCTGGCGATCAGAGGTCCAGATCGAGGGAGAGCACGAATTGGCGACCGGGTACGCGGACCTCGCTGATGGCTTGGCCGGTGTAGAAATCGATGTGCTTTGGCACGTAGCGATCTCCGGGGAAGGCGTTGCGAACTTGGAAGCGCAGGGTGTAGTGGCGGTCGTCGAGAAACTCGAGCTTGCCGCTGTAGCCGAAGGTGAAGTCGACGGCGTCCTCTTTTGCTCCCTTGAGGATGATGCTGGTATCGGGCACCAGGGCACCGTTAACGTCCTGGACTCCAAAACCGACGGCGGGGGCGTCGCGCCAACGGTAGGCAGCTCCCACGTTGAGCCCCTTGAACTTGCCTTCGGTGAAGCGGTACATGGCGTTCACGTTCCAGCGGTTTTGGCGGACGAATTCGTTGGGGCGCCCTTCGTAGGCTTGCATGACCGGAATGCCGGCATTGCCGAGGAAGACGTCGCGTTCGAACTGTTCTTTCATGGTGTTTCGCGTCCAAGCGGTTTGCCCCATCAAGCCCATTCCGGAATAGATGCTGTCGTTGTTTTGTCCCCAAGGAAGATTGGGATTGCCCACGTTGGTGGGATTGGAGCTGCCGTTGCCGCCACCGTCGGGAATCATGTCCCAGCCGAAGTAGTCGATGCCCGGGGCGAGTCCGTCGTTGGGATCGAGGTCGAGACCGTCCATGTCGAAGCCAGCCGGATTGTGAAAATGGGACTGGCTGTCGCCAGGCACATAACCTTCCACGAATTTGGTATTCTCCATGATTTCGTAAAGCTCTTGGGCGAACTGTATCCAGTTTGTGGCGATGTTGGATTGAACGACCTGCTGGTCGTTCCAGGTGGCTCGGATATCGAGGTTCTTCTTGGGCTTCCAGCGCAGGGTGATTTCGTCGCCGGTAGCCACGGTGTCAGCAGACATGGCGTATGGATCGCCGTAGTTGAAGAAGTTCATGGCATCGAAACCGCCGCCTGACTCGAAGGGGTAGATCTTGGTGGGGTCGGCAGAGGTCGCGAGGAATGGCCAGTCCGGGAAGCGGCTGGTGAATGACTCGAAGGAGTTCAGGTCGTATACGAGGCCTTGTAGCAAGTCTCTGGATACGGGGCGCAAGGCAAAGCGGAAGCGACGGAATGGGAGGTTGAGATTGGAGGGGCCTGCGGTGGTTTCGTATTGGTTGTAGCGCACCGAGAACTTGTCTTCGAAGAGGCTAAGGCGGAAACCGATGTCGTCGCCACTGCCTTTTTCTCCCTCTTGGAAGGATCCGTCCGGCTCCAAGCTGGTACGGTTCGGCTGGAAGGTGTTGGAGTCGCTGTAGAGCAGTGACAAGTCGGCTCCGAGGGGGAGTTTCCAGTCCCATCCGCGGAAGGGGTGGAGCACGACGCCTTTGTATTCGGTTTCTCCGGACGATGCGGCGCCGAAATCTTGGTAGCCGTAGAGGCTGCGGTGGGCTTGGAAGCCCGCTGAGCCCGCGGAAACGACTTGGCCAGTCTCTGGGTTTTGCCAGAAAACTTCAGGGGCCTGCTCGTCGGCGCTGTTTAGCGTGTCCTCTCTCCAGCCGTAGGTGAGTACCACGCGGTTGTCCGCGAGAAACCCTTGGTAGGCCCATTGCTTGGTTTCGAATTTGGTTTTGATGCCGCCGACGTTGCGGCCGGTGATGAGCTGTTCCCCGTTGGTGCCGACTGCAGCGTGGTAGGGATCGATGGTCCATTCTTCGCTGTTGCTGTCCACGATGGTAAAGGGCTGACCGGGGTAGAAGTCGGTTTGCGGAATGAAATCGCCGTATCGGTCAAGGTAGGTGCGGACGCTGAGAAAGCGGTTGCCGTCGATGCCGGTGAAGTTGGCTCCCAGCTCGGATAGGGCGAGGCGTCCGAGCGTGTCGTCTGGATAGTCCGCGTAAGGATAGTTGTCGAAGTAAGGGTCGCGCATGACTCCGTTTTCCACCTTGGGCTGGATGTAGTAGCGGTACTCTTGGGACATGGTCTCCTGGTTCGATTCGGAAGCGAGGAGGGCGAGGCGATGCTTGCCGAAGTGTTTGAAAATGCTGTCGTTGAAGGTGTCCTTGAAGTCGAACTCGTAGGACAGGGCGGTGCGCCATTCATCGCGTTCGCGCTCTCCTTCGTTCGATTCCGGAGACCCTTGGAAATAGAGCTGTCCAGCGTAGGGATTCGGGGTGACTCCGTTCGGAAGGTAGGCGTTCGGATCGACTTGCAGGGTGACGCTGCTGCGGAAGCCCATGAGGTTGCCATAAAAGTCGTCGTAAGTCTCCTTTTGGAATGCTGCTTCGAAGTGGAGATTCTCCACGATCTCATGGTTGAAGAAAACGTTGAAGATCTCAGCGGAGTCTTCCTCCCAGTCGATATTGAACATGGTGTTGCGACTGCGATCGTAGCGGTTGTCGTTGGGCAGGGTGGTGCCGTCGACGTCGCGATTGACGGGGTCGATCAGTCCTGGATAGCCGTCGAGGCGCTCGACGCCTACCGAGCCGTACCAGCTGTTGGGGGCAACCCCTCCAGGGTTGTATCCAGTGAGCAATACGATTGCTTCTCCGCTGGTACCGAAGACGTTTGGATCTGCGATGGCGCGAGGGGAGAGCTCGCCCGCATCGTTGAAGTCGCCGTCGTTGTTGAGATCGACACCGTCGCGCCAAGTTGCGGTATTTTGGAAGAGGTGCTGGTTGCCGTAGGCGGTGGAGCCGAGATCGCCGGCCATGTACCAAAGGGAGGCCTCGTCGTATGGTGCGTTGCGAGCGGGGCGGCGGCTTTCGATATCGGCTGTTTCGTAGTGCAACGAGAAGCTGGTTTTCTCGAAGGGGCGGTAGAGGGCGGTGGCGTAGAAGCGCTCGCTCTTTTCCCAGGCGGGTTCGACGTCGAATGACTTTTTCGAATCGACCGCGGAGATGCGAAAGGCGAGCTTGTCGTCGATAATTTCGGTATTGTAGTCGAACTCTACGCGGTACCCCTCCCAGCTGTCCATTTGCGCGCCAACTTTTCCAAAGGTGTCGAAGGTGGCCCGCTTCAGCGAGGAATCCACCACTCCGCCGGGACTGCCCGTTCCGAACAGGATGGAGTTCGGCCCGGAGGACATGGTGACGCGGCTGAGGTTGTAGTTGTCTGACGCCAGGTAGGTGCCGAAAAATTCGCGAGTACGGCTGCTGGTAGCCAATCCGCGGATACGGACGGCGCCGTCGTTGCTTTGCTTGCCCGCTCCGCTGGAGGCGTATTCCTCCTGATTTTCCATATTGAGCGAATAGACTGCGGCCTCCTCGATCGAGTTGAGTCCGTAGTCGTCCATGAAGTCCATGGTGATGACCTCGACCTGGGAGGCGACGTCCTCGAAGCTCGTTCGCATGCGACTGCCCGCTAGCGTTTCGGTCGCGTACCAGCCCTGCTCGGGCTTAACTTCGAAAGGGGAAAGCTCGAAAATATCTTCCTCCTCGCTCTCTTGAGCGAAAGAGGGGGACAAGTAGATGAGAGAAAGGGCTAGCAAGCTAGCCGTGGATCGGGGGATGAGACCGCTCCTGTGGGGAAAGGCCGATGAATGCGACCCGGAGGTGTTAGTCTTTGAAGTAGTCATTGTGACAAAGTTCGTAGTGAGCGGAAACGGCTCAACTCAGCCATGCCGTGACTTTTTTAGGGGTACGTGCAGGCGGAGTTGAGCGTCGCCTGTTGTCGATGGATTTTGTGTAGTATTTTAGAAGTGGTCAAGTTAGATGATATCAAAAATGAAAACAAAATGATTAAAAACATATGTAGGTTACAAAAATGAAATCATAAAGATGGGTTTCGCATCGAAATTAGTGTGGGAATTGCGCAAAAACGGGCCGTTTTGGCCGTTTGCGGCGTTACGGGCTATCGTTTGGCAGTTTTTGGAGGAGGGGCGAAAATTAGGCAAAACAAGGGTAAACGCTTACTTGAAGGCGGCTTGAACCGGGCTGGAGCTCCTAGCGAGCGAAGATATTTCAAAATTGAAATAGCGTCCTCCCTCCTAGGAGTAGTTTCGCCTCTTTCTAGAGCTTACCCACCTTTCCATCATTTGCCAGCGGGGTGAGGGAGTCTCGGGAGCTCAACTCGAAGCCCTTGGCTTCTCGATTTGCTTTATCGAATAAGGAGCTGAGGCCTTGGGGCTTATCTCAGTGATTCTGAAGTCGTCATCGCTCCAGGCGATCGTTTCGGGGCCCGGGGCGCCTGCAGGACCGAGCGCCGATCGCGAAGCGGGGCTGCGTTTAGGCCTGCAATCTGGAGGCAGAGGATGGCGGTGGGCGCTGCTCTTCTCGAGCCGCGCTTGATTTAGCCTTCTCTCGCCGTCGAAGCGGAAACTTTGATAAGGAGTTTCAAAAATGAAATTTAAACTGACGATAAACAACAAAAAAGATAGTGAAGTGTGTCTTAAAGGGTTGACTGCTTTATTTTTTGTCATGATAACCGGAGCGTACTCCTTAGAACCGAAGTGTTCTCGTATGCCCCGAAATTCTCTCCGAGGCTCCTGCGGGAGCTGACTACAAACAAACGACCCCCATGAACAAAACAAACGCACCCAAAACTGCGGATGGCATCTGCGTCCGCGTGTTGAAGAACCGGCGGATCCCCACATTCGCTTGCGTCGCTGCTGCGGCGATGTCGGCTTCTCTTCCGCAGAGTCTCCTCGCTCAGGACGAGGAAGAGGAAATCTTCGAGCTTTCTCCTTTTGAAGTTACGGCAGACGAAGGTTGGCGCGCCTCCGAAACCCTTGCGGGTTCTCGCATGCGTACGAACTACACGGACGTGGCGACCCAGATCGAGGCCCTGACTACGGACTTCATGGACGACTACGGGCTCAACAACTTGGAGGAGGCAGCCATGTACACGGTCAACGTGGAAGGTACCGACGAGCTTGTGACCGGCAACGGCCTTCCGGGCTCGGCGGGCAACGTTCGTATTCGCGGTCTTGCTGGCGGAACGAACTCTCGCGAGTTCTTCGCTCTGCGGGCTCCCGGCGACAACTACAACGTGGACCGCATCGAAATCGCATCTGGACCCAACTCCATTCTTTTTGGAACGGGAAGTCCGGCTGGCGTTATCAACGGAACGCTCAAGCGCGCCACTTTGAGCGACGACTTCGGCAAGGTTCGCCTGCAAGCGTCCAGCTTCGGTGGATATCGCGGGCAAGTCGACCTCAACCGCGTGTTGATCGAGGACAAGTTGGCGGTTCGCGTTGCCGCTGTCAACGAAGACAAGCGCTGGGAACAGGATTACGCGGACGAAACCCGCCGTCGCTCGTATGCAACTTTCACCTACAAGCCCTGGGAGAACTCCACCTTCTCCGTGCATTTCGAAGACGTACGCATCGAGTCCCATCGTCCTTCCCGCAACTATCCGACTGACGGCATTACGGGCTGGTATCTCTCCGAGTCGATAGGTAACGGAGGCGGCTACCCAAACGAGTATATATTCCCCAATACGGCCGATTGGGCCAATGGAACGGATCTCAATGACGACGGCGACTTCAACGATCCAGGCGAGGTCAATCGTCGCGTCTTCGTGGATGGTAACCAGTTGTTCGAGGGCGGCGATAACGTGCCGGTCATCGTTGACGGCGTAGGAGCCGATGCGGGAGTTCCCGTTTGGGGCTGGCAGAACTCTGTGGAAGCGCGCTCGCCAAAAGACTGGGATCACATCCCCGGTATCAATCGCGAGGCCGATGGCTACACGCTTCTCAACGACAACTTTTATCCGTCGAACGTCAACACGCTCAGCAACGTTCGTTGGGATGAAAGCGACTACCAGGTCATCAATGCTTTCTTCACCCACAAGATCGCCGAAGATTTCTACTTCGAATTCGGTATGCAGGAAGAGCGCAATGGCGGTACCTTCAAGGAGCGCATAAACTACATTGGCGGCGTTCAGGTAAATGTAGACCCGAATCAGTACCTGCCCGATGGAGTGACTCCGAACCCGAACGCAGGAAAGCAATACTTCCAAGGCTACCCAGCCTTTGACGAGTCAATGGGCAAAACGCAGGATTTCCGTGCGGCGCTTTCCTACGAGTTTGACTTCAAGGACAAGACGGATCGATTCGCTTTTCTTGGCCTGCACCGTTTCGGAGCCTTGGCTTCTGGAAACAATTCCGAAAGCCGAAACCAAGTCTTCCGCTACCACCTCCAGCCGACGCTGGAAAATGGTGAATGGAAGGACGCTCAGATTCCAGGTCTTGAGTATGCTCAGACCGAAATCATTCCAGGTTTCAACTCAACTCCGCTGATTTCCTCTCCTTGGCAGACGCTCAACGGTATGGTGGTGCGTGACGACAATGGAAATCCCGTTCCGAACGCGAATTCCGCTTGGTTGCAGGATGGCAAGCGCCGTCCGCAAAATCGCGCTTACGTCGACGCGAGTATGATCGTGCCGAACGCAGCCATGAACCCTGGCGAGAATTGGAGTATCGTCGATGGCAATGGCGAGACTTGGGTAATGAACCCTCGAGAGTGGGGATACACCGATAGCAATGGCGTACCCATGGTCCAGAGCGATGGATCAGCGAATTCCAGCAGGGATCGCCTGCGCACCGAGCAGTTCAGCTACCAAGGTTTCTTCTGGGGGAATCGCGTCATCGCCACTTACGGCTACCGCAAGGACCGCGTTAATAGCACCAAGGTCATTGCGGAGCAAAACTCCGACCTCGGTCTCCGCACCAATACCTTGCTCGCCGATTTCTCCGCCTTCAATCCGGAAACGGCGGATAGCGGTATCACCCGCACCAAAGGGCTCATTCTCCGTCCGATCGACGACATCATCAAGCTGCCTCTTGGGATAAAGGTCGGCTTCCACTACAATGAGTCTTCAACGTTCCAGCCCTCCACCAGCCAGTTCACTGCTTTCGGTGAACGTGTGCCAGGCGCCTTGGGCGATGGCGAGGACAAGGGGGTAACCATTGGCATGTTCGACGGCCGCCTGACCGCTCGCTATAATGAATTTGTGAATACGGCTGGCCCTTCTCGCGCTGGTAACACGCCATTTAACCGTTTCCGCTTTACCCTCAATGGATCCATAAACCGTATCAAGCAAGTGCTGCCGTCCTACAAGGAAGAGGCAGGTTGGCCGCAAAGCCGTGGTGGACCTGATTCCCCAGGCGTTTACGACACCCGAGCCGGTGAGTATTGGGTTACCAGCTTTGCGGAAGCTACCGGCAAGGAGTTCTCCCTCAATTGGGCGGCAACCGACAACCTCGACATTCGTTTCAACTGGAACGAGCAGCAAGTCGTGGAAAGCGACATCGGCAATCCATGGCTTGAATACACGGATACGATCGAGGCCTTCATGGATGGCATTACCTTCAAGGAAAATGGTAATGCAAACCCGCAAGACCGAAACGGCGACGGCGTGGTTAGCGATTACACTTGGGACACGGCTCCGCAGAATGGCAACCAGTGGCCAAACGCTGACCCGAACAATCCGGACGCGGTCTTCACTATCAAGGATCGTTGGGTTGACCAAGTTCGCAACGGCGGCAACGGCATCGGCATCATCAAGGCCTTGGAAGGCAAGTCTAACGACTTCGTTCGCCAAAACCGGTTCAACTTGAACGCGAACTACCGTTTCAAGGACGGCAAGCTCAAGGGAGCTTCCTTCGGTGGCGCGGTCCGTTGGCGCGAAGCTCCACTTATTGGATACGGTTCAGCGATCGTAGCAGGAACGGAAATCGTCGACCTAACCCAGCCCTACTACGGCAAGGAAGAGCTCTACCTCGACCTTCGCTACGGACACCGCGGACTGAAGATGCCGTTCTTCGACCGCAAGTTTAACCTGAACCTCAACGTCCGCAACGCTCTCGATGAAGATGCCGACATCCCAACGCTCTACAATGCGCTGGGCGAGCCGATCCGCTTCGGACGCATCACCGGTCGCGAGATCATTCTCGGCATCGACTTCGACATCTAGGCGGTAAGCAAGCTCAGCTCAACATTTCGCAATGCAAAGGCGCTCCTGATCGGGAGCGCCTTTTTGGGGGATTTGTAGAAAAACGAAGATTATTCGCTATTGTGCCTGTAGGGCTGGCGCTCGCGCCACGCCGCATCTCGGAACGATTGAATCCGGGACTTGCGGCACGTCGCAAGCGACGGCCCTACGCCGCGATATGTAGCGTTAGACCGCTCTAGAATGAGTCCGCTTGGCGGTAGGCGTCGATGACGGCTTGTTCGCCTGCGGCGCCTTTGATGGAGTTGCCGTGCTCCATGCCGACGACGAAGTCCTTTCCCTCCTCCTTGCTGCGGTCGTATATATATTTGAATACGTTGCGGTAATTGATTTCGCCGGTGCCTGGCTCCTTGCGGCCGGGATTGTCGCCCACTTGAAAGTAGCCGATCTCGCTCCAGCACATCTTGATGTTGGGGATAAGGTTTCCTTCCGCGATTTGCTGGTGGTAGATATCGAAAAGGATCTTGCAGGCAGGACTGTCCACGGCGCGGCACACGGCGTAAGCCTGGTCGGAACGCTCGAGGAAAACGCCTCCGTGGTTGGCGTGCCAGTTGAGCGGTTCCAGAACCATCGCCAGATCGTGCGGTTCCAGGATTTCCGCGCAGCGGCGCAGCAGGTCGATGGCGTTGGCAGTTTGGTAGCCTTCGGAAAGTCGGGACCCGCCGTACTTGTTCCATTTGCCGTCGTCCGGATGCTGCTGGTCGACGGAGCCCGGTACCACGGTGAAGTGGGTGGCGTTCACGCGTTTGGCGACTTCTACCGCGTTGCGCATGTTAGAGAGGATCTCCTCGGTGGAGTCCGCGTCTGGGCGGGTGAAGGTGGGTTTGTCGAAACTGGCGTAGGCGACGAAGACGCCCATTTTCATGCCGAGGGAGTCGAGGGTTTGGCCAATCTTGGCCTGCAGTTCGACGGGGCGTCCGGCGATTCCGTTGTCCTCCCAGGCGGTGAAGCCTTGGTCGGCGGCGAACTTGATCTGGTCGATAATAGCGTCGCCGGCAGACGCTTTGAACATGTTAGGGTGCGGAGCGTAACGGAGCTTGAATTTTTGCATGCTGCGAGTGGAAGCGTTTAGGGAGGGGGTGAACAATGGGGTGGAGGCGAGCGCAGCTCCGGCGAGGAGCCCGTTGCGGACGAAGTCTCTTCGTTTCATATGGCAAATAGTGGCTAAATGGATACGTTTTTAGGTGCGGGTAATCGTCTCGGTCCGCGCTTCGGTGGACGAGGGCGAGCATGGGGGTCAGGAGGCGAGTATCCGGACAGCTCCGCGCAATTTAAAGCGTAAAAGTTATCAAGCGTTAAGAAGACAGATTGCGCTCTTCGTGGTAGCTTCGGTCCATGAAAAACCGATTCTCCTGCATGACGGCAAACTTCGTGGCGCAACCGCTGGGCTATCACATGACGGAGGGATGGGCTCAAGGGGACGGAGCCACCAATGACGCTTTCGCTCCGCTGGAGACCTTTGCGGATTGCTTCGAGGGATTGCTGGTCCAGATAAAGGACCTCGGGTTCTCCGCGATCGATCTGTGGTCGCGGCACTTGGCTTGGGAATGGGCCACTCCGGAACATATGGCGATTGCCAAGGAGCTGTTGAAGAAGCACGGCGTCACGGTGCGCAGCTATTCGGCTTGGGTGATGGGAGGAGAGAGCGACCTGCGGGCCGCCTGCCGTTTTTGCCGCAGCTTCGATATTCCTTACATCGTTGGGCATATTGAACTTGTGGATACGGATCGTGATCTTGCGGTTTCGATCTTGCGGGAGTTTGCAGTCGCTTACGCGATCGAGAACCACACGGAAACGAGTATCGAAGCATTGGAGTCTCGATTGGGGGAAGGGGACCGAGATGTCATTGGTATCGGCTTGGATACGGGATGGTGCGCGACGCGGAATTGGGATGCTCTGGAAGGACTGCGTCGCTTGTACGATCGGATCTTCGTCGTGCACGCCAAGGACGTCTTGGCCAAAGCTTCGGAAGAGACGGGATACCAGTTTGTCGACTGGGGACACGAGACCTGTCGGCTAGGCGATGGAATTGTGCCAGTCGAGGCGGTGCTCAAGGAGCTGCGGCGCCGGGGATTTCGCGGTTCGATCTGCATCGAGCACGAACCGGAGCGATACGATCCGAGCGAGGAGATCAAGGAGAGCCTGGCCTTGGCGGAAGCCTGGTGGCAGGAGGCCAAGCCAGTGGTGAAGGATCCATTGAAGGTTGTGGTCGTTGGCTGCGGCAATATCGCGAATTCCTATGGCGAGGCCATGGAGCAAAGGCCGGAGATCGAAGTGCTTGGCGCCTGCGATCTCGACCGGGAAAGGGCGAAGGAGTGGACCGGTCGCTTTGGCGGAAAAGCGTATCCAGATTTTGATGCAGTTCTCGCTGACGAGGACGTGGAAGCGATCGTTAACCTTACGATACAAGCGGCTCATGTGGAAGTTGTCAGTAAAGCCTTGAAGGCGGGAAAGCATGTCCACTCCGAAAAGCCGCTGGCTCCGAGCTATGCGGAAGCCAAAGCGCTCGTGGACTTGGCGGAGAGCGAGGGGCTGCGCTTGAGTTGCGCGCCGGTAACCTGGTTGGGCGAGTGCCAGAGGACGGCCCGACGCCTTGTGTTGAGCGGTGGCTTAGGGACGCCGCGGATTGCCTACGTCAACGTGGATTGGGCTCGCATCGAGCACTGGCATCCGAACCCGAAACCGTTTTACGAAGTCGGACCTTTGGCGGACGTGGGTGTCTACTCGCTCACGCTTCTTACGGCATGGTTCGGTCCGGTGAGGCAAGTGGTGGCGGACGGCACGGTACTCGTGCCTCAGCGCACTGCTGCGGACGGGGAAGGCTTCGAGGTGACGCGGGAAGATTGGATGACGCTAAGCTTGCTTTTCGAATCCGGTTTCCGGGCGCGTATCACAGCCAGCTTTTATGTGGGGGCGGTGGGCGGTTTGACGCCGGATTTGGAGATTCATGGCGACGAGGGATCCTTGCGGACTCAATGGTTCGCTGCGACCGCTCCGATCGAAGTGGGGAAGGTGGGCGACCCGAAAGGATATACGGCGCTCGCTCACGACCAGCGATGCTTGGGCGAGGGGGAGTGGTACTGCGATTGGAGCGCCGGGGTGTACGAGCTTTGGAAGGCTTTGAGGTCGGACCGGGCTCACCCCACTAGCGGCGCCCAAGCAGCCCATGTGGTTGAGATCGTCGAGGCGGCCCACGAGTCGATGCGAGCGGGACGTTCGGTAGCGGTGGCGAGCTCGTTTCCGGCGCCGCAGCTCTCCTGAGCTGATCGCAAGCTCGGTGCTTGCCAGAGCCGCGAATTCCTTTCCTATTGCGGGGATGTCCCAGACCGCTGCCAACCTTCTGATCAAGCCCCTCAACGCTGCCGCTAAAGAGCGCTACCAAAACCATGGCCATTTCCACGATGGCGATGCGGGGCTCGATCTTTACACGATCGAAGAGCTGCGGATCGAGCCGGGCGAAACGAAGCTTATCGAATTCGGAATTTCCTGTCAGCCGACCAACGGAAAAGCCTACTTTTTGATCCCGCGTTCCTCCATTTCCAAGACGCCGCTGCGCATGGCGAACTCGATCGGCTTGATCGACGGCGGCTACCGTGGCCAGATCATGGCTGCGGTGGACAACATCAAGAGCGAAGCCTTCGTGGTGGAGGCGGGAACGAGGCTCTTCCAGTTGATCTTCCCGGATTGTTCGCCGATTTCCTACGAACTTGTCGAAGCGCTCAGTGAGACGACGCGAGGCAGTGGCGGTTTCGGCAGTACGGGCAAGTAAGGCTTTATCCCTAGTCGGCCTTTCAATAATTGATCAAAAGCTGTTTTATCTAGCCTCCGGTTAGACAGGATGGCGTCTCTGCGCAGGTTCATCCACATGCGCGAGTCCAACACAACGCTTAGAGCCATTGCCCGTCGGCGGTTATTCGAGGCATGCCTGATTGCTGCCTTTGCCTGCAAATCCTTGGAGGGAGGCGGCTTCGTCGACGTAAATCTCTATCCCGAGCTCACGGAAGAAAACCGTGACTCGGTCTTCACGGTAAACCTGTTTTCCAGCCTTCCGGGACGGTTTCACTATTTCAGTCTGACCAACATTATCAACCGCGGCGCCGATTCCGAGTTTTCGGGCGATTACCATTACTACACCGAACAGAATTTGCGCTGGGCCATTCGGGAGGACCAGCCCTGGGACCTCACCACGCAGTGGAATTTCCGCAGCGGCAAAGACAAGGAGCGCATTCGATTCGGAGCTCGGTGGCGATTGAGCGATGCCCGTCCCCTCGAGTCGTTTTTCGAATCCATTCATCTGACTTACTCCGTCAACTTCCACCTCGTCCAGTTGGACCACGAAGATGCGGACGTCTGGCAGATGGAGCACGCTTTCAGGAAGACTTTTCCAGAGGTGTCGGATCGCATCTACCTAGCCGGTTTTGTCGACCATACCTTTGGCGAGGACCTAGACGACCGCTTCCCGGATTCTCCTATCGTGGGAGAGGTGCAGTTCGGCTGCCGGTTGTCGGGGAACTGGAATTTGGTGGCCGAGTATCGGGTAAACGAATACAGAAGGTCCTCGACGAGCAATTTAGGTTTGGGAGTCCAGTACCTTTATCGCTGGTAAGATCAAGTAAACTTAAGTAGGAGGATTCGATGCATTGGAGACGTTTTTCTTGGTATGGAAGGGTGAGCCCAATGGGATCAGGGCGCGCTCACGGCGTGTTTGCCTGCCTGAGGCAAGCGGTTGGCCTCGCGATCGCCGCTCTGCTGGCATCCTGCGCCCCGAAGCAGGAGGAGTCAGTGAGCGTGGGCTTCATAGGACCGTTGACGGGAAATGCGGTCGACCTCGGCTTGGCTCCCTCCAAGGCGATCGCCCTGGCCATCCGGGAATACAACGAAACTCGGGGGGAGGGTGACCCTTTGGTGACCTTTGCCTTCGAGGACGATGGCTGGGACGGGGCGAACGCAGTGCCGCTCTACGAAAAGCTGAGGCGTGAGCATGACATCGACATCCTGATGATGAGCCATACCGACGGGACCATGGCCCTCCAGGATCGCGTGCGGGAGGACGGGGTGCTGCTGGTGAATTCCTTGAACAACGACCAACTGCTTTCGACCATGAACGAGAACACCTTCGTGATCGGGAAGAAGACCGAAGAAGCGGCTCAGATTGTGGCCGCCCGGGTCTTGGAGCTCGGCAAGAGGAAGGTGAAGGGCTTCCACGTGACCAATTCCTTCATGACGATTTCCGCTACTGCCTTCTCTGAGCACTTGCGACAGCACGAGGTAGAGGTGGAGATCGTGCCGGTCGACATTTCCAAGGTCGACTTCAAGGAGGAGTTGCAGCGTTTTCAAGCCGAAGGTTGCGACGCGATCGCGTTTTTTGGATACAAGAACTTCGGCTTTGCCATGAAGCAGGCGAGGGAGTTGGGCCTGGAAGCTCCGTTCTTCGCTTCCACGACGACTTTAGGAGATGGCTATTTCGAGAATTCGGAAGGCGCCTTGGTGGGGACCGAGTTTTCGTTTTTCACGGCGAACGATGGAAACTACGTTCTCGCTCGCCGGTTCCTGGACCGGTACCGTTTGGAGTACGGCGAAAAGCCGCTCTCCGTATGGCCGCCCATGCAGGCCTACGATGCAGCGAATATTTTGTTGAACGTACTCCGAAACGGGAAACGCGAAAGCGGTGAGCCAATGGTAGAATGGCTGAAGCGTTCCCTGCATGAAGTGAACTACTATCAGGGCGTCTGCGGAAACGTGGCGATCATGAAGGATGGCACCTCCCGGGGAATCTATTTCTCGCTTTACGAAGTGAAAGGCCCGGGGCAGGTGGAGAAAGTGAAGCGTTAGGGCATGAAGATACGTAGCAAGCTCACCTTGGCGTTTGGCTTGATGTTCGCGATCATCGTCTCGATCGTTTGGTTCAACCGCGGCGTCGCGGCGGAGGCGAAGGAGAATTTCGAAACCTTCAAGAACCAGGTGGAGCCAGTCGTCAGCTTGCTTCGCCAGCTCAAGCAAGGAACCAGCGAGTTGCGTCTGCTTCTGGTGAAGCGTATCCATAGCGCGGATTTGCTGGATTTTGGAGATGACGCCAAGCTGAAGGGCTTGGTGGAAGTGGAGATGCCGTTCCTGAACTCCTCCCTCGCGGCTGCCGACCTGTCTTTTATCGAGCAGCGATATTTGATACGCCAGGAAGAAGATTTGCTGGAGCTGACGAATGAACAACTGAGAGTCGCCCTGGTGGTGCTCGAAACCTTGCCGCTATTGGAGAACGAGGATGCCTCGGATCGTACATGGACCCGGTTGCAGGATTTGGAGAAGCAGTTGGATTCGCTCAGCTCCCAAATCGATTTGCAGGTGCAGAGCTTGCTTTTCGAGTTGGAAAGCCAGAGCGATTCCTACCGAGAGACGGTATCCAAAAAGCTGGACGAAATGAGTCGGACCACCGTTTATCTCGGAGTGTTCGGCTTGTGTGTTGGCTTTGTTTTGGTGGCTGGGGTCGTATCCGGCATCAGCAGGCAGATTCGTAATTTGGAGCGTGGGATGCAAACGATTCAAACGGGCGACTTGAACTTCACAATCGATGACAAGGGGCATAACGAATTGTCGGCTCTGGCGCGTTTCTTCAACGAAATGACGGGATCGCTAAGGGAAAGCCGCGAAGGTCTCCTAGCGGCCCGCGACGCGGCGGAGGTCGCCAACAGCGCGAAGTCGGAGTTCCTTGCCAACATGAGTCATGAGATTCGCACGCCGATGAGCGGTGTGATCGGCATGACCGACTTGTTGCTAGATACCAAGCTGGAGCCGGTGCAGTACCACTACGTCAAGAGCGTGAAGGAAAGCAGCGAATCCTTGCTGTACATCCTCAACGACATTCTGGACTTTTCCAAGATCGAGGCCGGCAAGCTCAGCATGGAGCAGATAGACTTCGATTTCCGCTTGTTGATGGATGACGTTTCCTCCTCCTTTGCGCTGGCGACAGCTGAAAAGGGATTGGAGCTCGCCTGTTGGGTCGACCCGAAGGTGCCCAACGGCCTGGAGGGCGACCCGGTTCGCTTGCGGCAAATTCTGGTGAACTTGATTGGGAACGCGGTCAAGTTCACGGAAGAGGGTCAGATCGCGATCGATGTAAGCTTAGATTCGGAAGTAGGCGAGGAGGCCTTGCTTCGTTTCTCGGTCAAGGATTCGGGGATTGGGGTACCGCAGGAAAAGCGGGAGAAGATTTTTGGGAAGTTTTCCCAGGTTGATGCATCCCATTCGCGCAAGTACGGCGGCACGGGGCTCGGTTTGGCCATCTCGCGCCAGTTGGCCGAATTGATGGGAGGCGAGACGGGAGTAAACAGTCCCTTGATTGTGGAAGGTGTATCCATGATTGGAGGACCAGGATCGGAGTTTTGGTTCACTGCTCGCTTCGTGGTGAAGGCTCAGGAAGCGAACGTGCCCGAGGTGAGATCGGAGTTGAAGGGAAAGGGAGTTCTTTTGGTGGAAGCCAATGCAGCCCACGCCCGCAGCATCTTGTGTCGCCTGGAATCGTGGGGAATGCGAGCGACCTTGGCGACAAGCGGGGAGAAGGCGATCGCTTTGGCACGATCAGGTTCTTTCGATTTTGCAGTCGTCGACATGCGGCTTTTCGGGATGTCGGGCTTCGAGCTGGCGAACAAGCTGAGTGGACTGGAGCTGAAGCTTTTGATGCTGTGTTCCGTCGTGGATACCGACTCCATGAATCGATGCGGGCAGGAAGGTTTTGATGGTTACCTCTGTAAGCCGGTGCGGACGGACGAATTGCAACGCAACCTCCTGTCCCTGCTCGAGGTGGGCAGACCGGAGGTTCAAGGAGGAAGAGCAGACGCAGAGTCGGGAGCTCCGGCCAACTTGGATGTCTCGAACAGGGAGCTAAAGATTTTGGTCGCGGAGGATACACCGACCAATCAGATCGTAGCGAAGGGCTTGCTCAAGAAGCTCGGAATCGATTGCGATATTGCCAGCAACGGGCAGGAAGCGGTCGAAATGCTGAAGCAAAGAACCTATGACTTGGTCTTGATGGATATGCAGATGCCAGTCTTGGACGGCATGGAAGCGACTCAATTGATCCGGAATATGGATACTGGGGCGCTAAATCCACTCGTTCCAATTGTAGCAGTCACGGCAAATGCAATGGAAGAGGATCGGATAAAGTGCATTGAGGCGGGAATGGACGATCATATCACCAAGCCGATATCCGCTCCGGAGCTTGCCAAGATACTCAGCCGTTGGGCAGGCCCAGCGAGGCCGTCGGTCGATGTGAACTGATCCCTATTTTGGGAGGATTCAGAATCTGGATACTATTTGCGTTTTGTTGGATCTTAAATGTTTCTGGTTCAGTCCCTACTCGGGGCGGGAACAGATTGTCAGTTTTGCACGTTTTGGAGCCTTGTCGTATGGGGCGGAGCGTGAATAGTTTGGCGGCAATGAAAAAGCTGACCCCACTTCTGTTCCTCTGCGCTTGCTTCCTAGGGCTTGGTCCCTCCCTCCATGCTACGGATTCGCAGGCGAAGCCTTTCGCGGAATTGGTGGAATTGCAGGATGGGGATACCTTCGTTTTCCTCGGCGACAGCATTACGCATCAGTGCCTCTACACGCAGTATGTGGAGACCTACTTCTATACCCGATACCCGGCGAGGCGCATTCGCTTTCGTAATGCGGGGGTGAGTGGGGATGCGGCAAGCGATGCCTTGTTGCGTTTCGAGGAAGATGTGGCCGCTTTCAAGCCTGACTATGTCTCGGTATTGCTGGGCATGAACGACGGGCGTTACCGGCATTTCGACCATGACATCTTTGCCCAGTACGAAAAGGGCATGTCCGAGCTTTTGCTTCGGATCGGAGGAATCGGGGAGGGGATTCCGATGGGGCCGAGCTACTTCGATTCCCGGTCGGTGCGCTTGAATGAGCGGGCGGCTCATTGGGTTAAAACGCGTCAGCCAATGAGGGACTACTATCCATCGGTGTTGAGTTTCTATTCGGAGTGGGTGGCAGAGCAGGCCCAGTTGGCGGGCTTCAATTTTGTGGATATGAGCGCTCCAATGCGGCGTGTCACTTTTGAGCAGCGTCGAGAGGATCCGGCGTTCACCTTGTCGAAGGATGCGGTCCACCCTGAAGCGAAAGGTCATGTGGTGATGGCGACGGCGATGTTGTCCGACGCTTTTCTCATCGAGCCTGTATCTCAAATTGAGATCTGGCTGAACAGAAAAGGCCGTATCGAGAAATTGGATTCAACAGGGACTTTGGTGAACGCGGAAGCGAAAAAGGGGCGCCTGAGCTTCGACTATACCGCCTCGGCCTTGCCATGGGTGTTGCCTCACTCTGCTCACGAAGGGTACGAGCTTGCAAAGGCGGGCGAGCGATTTAGCGAGGAACGAATCTCGGTCAACGGATTGAAGGAAGGTAGCTACGAACTCTCGATCGACCTGGTGCCGGTCGCTCGATTTTCGCATGCGGAATTGGAAGTGGGGGTAAGTTTGCAAGCTTACTCTCATGCTCCCCAGTACAAGCAGGCCATGGAAGTTGCCCTTCTCAATCGGGACCGCAACGAGCAGGCGATCAAGCCGCTACGTGACCTTTGGCTGCATCGTAAAAGCAAGCTGCGGGGAGAGGAGCGTTGGCTAGCTCAGAACGCCGGGCATGCGGACTTCCAATCGCGGCAGTCGGCCTACGAAAAGGAGATGGAAGCGTTCTACCAAAAGCTGCAGGAATTGGAGGCGTTGGCCCTGCAATTCGAGGACAAGATTTATGAGGCGAACCAGCCCCTAGCTCGCGCTTACTCCTTGAGCCAAGTTGATTGATGCGGGCTTACCGCTCGCCATCCGCTTGGTGGCAATTTCCCATTAGCCTGCGAATCGAATCTAGATCCTTGGAAATAGTCCCAATTTGTCGAAATTCGAATACCAGGGAAAGGATGGTTGGTTCCTTTAAGTTCCTGTATACAAATAAGTAAGGGGGCGTTGGGTCTAGCTGGCGCAGGGGTTGCAAGTGAAGTGAGTTCGCAGCGGCGCGATCGGTGGCCTTTGGGAGTCACTCGCTGAGCTCAAGCTGCTGAGTCTATCTTTATCCGTGCCTGTTTACTCGCCATGAAGCCCCGTCGTTTTGCCGCCCCTTGTTCCTTGATCGTTTTGATTCTGCTGCAGCTTGCAGCCAGCGGGGCGGCGCGAGCGGCGCAATCGCTGGCCAGGCAAGTAGCGTCGGAGAAGATCGACGCACTGGTGCAGCAGGTTCTGGACGCTCAAGGCTTGCAGCGGCAGGCCCTGAGCGACGACCAGACTTTCGCGCGCCGCATCTACCTCGATATCGTGGGGAGAATTCCAAGCTATCGTGAGCTTGAGTCCTTCGAGCAGTCCAAGTCAGCGAACAAGCGAGCGGAGTTGATCGACGCATTGTTGGACTCGGATGGATACGCCAGCCACTTTTACAACTACTGGGAGGACGTATTGCGCATCAAATCGCGTGGGCGCAAGACGGTGATGGTTTCGTACCAGGACTGGGTTAAGCAATCGCTGCGGGACAATATGCCTTATGACGTTTTCGTACGGGAGCTGGTTTCCTCGAGCGGCTTCGTTTGGGACGATCCGGCGGTAGGATACTACTTGCGCGATGCTGGCATGCCCTTGGACAACATGTCCAACACAGCCCAGGTTTTTCTCGGAACTCGCATGCAGTGCGCCCAGTGTCATGACCACCCTTTTGATCGCTGGACCCAGCAAGAGTATTATCACATGGCGGCGTTCACATTTGGCGTGAAGTCATCGGTTAATGGATACAGGAACATTCCAGAGTTCGAAGCCTTTCAGGAAGTGGCTCGTTTCGTGCGCCGCGCGGAAATGAGAGAGAGCGGGCAGATCGATCGCTCGAAGCGGGGAGGCTCGCCGGCAGAAAGACGCGTGATCCGCGACATTTTCGAGCCTCTGGTGACGGAAGTCACGGTGAGCGACCGCAAGCTGAAGTTACCTGAGGACTACGCTTACGATGACGCGAAGCCCAATCAAGTGATGGTCCCCCGAACTCCGTTCGGCCCAGAAGCGAAAGTGGGGAAACGAGCCAATGCCCAGGAGGTCTACGCGGATTGGTTGACTTCGCCGGAGAATCCGCGGTTCACCAAGGCGATTGCCAATCGGCTTTGGAAGAAGGCTCTAGGCGCAGGGCTGATCGAGCCGGTGGACGATTTTAAGGATGATACGGTAGCGACGCATCCGGAGTTGATGGCCTGCCTGGAGGAGCTCATGGTAGAGAGCGGTTACGACATGAAGGCGTACATGCGGGCGATCTTCAACACCCGTACTTACCAAAGCGAGGTATCGAACCAGGAACCAGTCCCCGGGGAACCGTTTTTCTATACCGGGCCCGCCTTGCGGCGTATGTCGGCTGAACAGCTTTGGGACTCTGTATTGACTCTGGCGATACCAGATCTCGACAAAATGACACGCGAGGATCCGCAAATGATGAATTTGCGGTTACGCGAGATGGAAATGAAGCGTCACGTGGAAAACGTGAAGCAGCTAAACGGCAAGGAACTTTACGCCATCGTGAAGCGGCTTGGAGGCGTGCAGGATCACTACCTCGAATTGGAGAAGGAATTCCAGTCCAAGCTGAACGCGACTAAGGACAAGGAGCAGCGGGCTGCCTTGCGCCGTGAATTCAACGAAATCCGCCGCGAGAAAAATACTGCGGTGGAAAACTTGCTTGCTCAAGCGACGGGATCGGAGCCCTTTGACCGGAGGGAGATGCTGGCGGAGCTGGCGGCTGATGATGCCGATGAGGCTAATGAGGGAATGGATCGACGCGAAGCCCGTAGGTTGCAGCGAGTCCGCAGAAATCTAGTGCGTGCTTCGGAAGTGGTTTCGCCTGCTCCGCCTGGACATTTCCTAAGGGAGTTCGGCGAGTCGGACCGAGATATCATTGGAAGTTCCACGGATGAAGCAGCCATCCCACAGGCCCTTGCCTTGCTCAACGGAAACCTTTTTAACCTGATCAGCAGCCGTGAGTCTTTGCTTTCGCAAGAGGTGCAAGCTGCGGACGGAGAGTCTCGCTGGGACGTTGTATTCAAAAGTTTCTACGGTCGCTCGCCTACGGAGGCGGAGCGAAGCCTCGTCGCCGCACAAGTCGAGGCTCACGGATTTCGCAAAGGGTACCAGCAGGTGCAGCTCGCGTTGCTCAATTCCCAGGAGTTTCGCTTTATACAATAGCTTTTTGGCCCAAAATTATAATGAAGACTTTCCTTACTAAACTGTCCGACATGGATCGGCGCGACTTTCTCGCCTATTCGGCCAAAGCTTTTCTTGGAGTCGGATTGATGCCCTCGGTCATACGCAACACCGCTTTTGCAGCGGACTTGCCCTTGTCCCGGCCGACCGCGAAAAACGTAATCTACCTCTACATGGCAGGAGGTATGAGCCATCTGGATACGTTCGACCTGAAGCAAGGAACTGAATTTCAAGGCGCGACCCGCTCGATTAAGACCAACGTCCCCGGCGTACGCATGAGTGGCTATTTGCCAAAGCTCGCCCAGCAAATGGACAAGCTGGCGGTGATCAATTCGATGTTTTCCAATCAGGGAGCCCATGAGGAAGGACGGTACTTCATGCACTCCAGCTATACCAAGCGAGGTACGATCCAGCATCCCGGCATCGGCTCCTGGCTCGTCAAGTTCGACGGGAATCGCAATCCTAACCTACCGGGAGTGGTGCACATCGGCAGTCCTAATCCTGGAGGAAGCAATGGCTTTCTTGAGCAACGCTACGCCCCCTTGGTGGTGGGCAATCCAGAAGCGGGTCTGCAAAACAGCGCCCGCCGTTCCTCCATGTCGGAGGAGGAGTTTCAAGATATGGTATCCCTGACAAATGCCTTCGACGCGGAATTTCACGGTCGCTACAAGCAGCAGAAGAAAGTGGATGCGTATTCGGAAATGTATGACGACGCATTGAAGCTGATGCGAAGCCGAGATCTGGTCGCCTTCGAAATCGACAAGGAACCGAAGTCGCTGCGCGACAGTTACGGAGCCAATCCTTTCGGGCAAGGGTGTTTGCTGGCGCGTCGCTTGGTCGAGCACGACGTCCGTTTCGTGGAGGTGACGCTGGGGAACTGGGATACCCATACCAATAACTTCGAACGGGTGGAGGAGAACGCGGCGATCTTGGACAGCGCGATGGCTACCTTGCTGGCGGACTTGGAAGTGCGCGGAATGCTGGAAGAGACGATGGTGGTGCTCGCAACGGAGTTTGGGCGCACGCCGAAAATTAACGAAAACGACGGGCGCGACCATTCGCCGACTGCTTTCTCCTGCGTGCTGGCAGGCGGCGGAATTCGCGGAGGACAATTGTATGGGAAAACGGATACGAGCGGAAAAAATGTGGTCGAAAATCGCGTGAACGTGCCCGACTTCAACGCGACCATTGCCTACGCCTTGGGAATTCCCACCGAAAAAACGGTCTACTCTCCCACCGGCAGGCCGTTCCGGGTGGCGGACAAGGGCCGTCCGGTATTGGACCTTTTTGCGTAAGCCTAGCTGGAGCTAGTGGAAACAGTCATGCTTCGACTTAAAGAGAGTATCGGTTTCTTCCTCGCGGGAGTGTTCTTGTCAGAAGGCTCTTGGATGTCGGCCCATGCAACGGTCGATTTCTATCACGAGGTTTTTCCGATCCTGGAGGCTCGTTGCTTCAAGTGCCACAGCGACGAAAAGCAAAAGGGCGACCTGCGGCTGGATTCCCCGGCTTGGATTCTGCGAGGTAGTGAAAACGGCAAGATCCTCACGCCCGGGCAGGCGGACGATAGTCCGCTCTATTACCTGACGACCTACGACCCAGACGATCCGGACTACATGCCTTCGAAAGGCAAGGGGCTGACTGTCGGGGAGCAAGGTTTGCTCAGGCGCTGGATCGAAGAAGGGGCTCGTTTCGGCGATGAGGCTTCAAGCATGATGGAGATGTCTGAAGCTGTACCGCCCTCGAGTTCCGTTGGCAAAAAGTACACCGAAGATCAGCCATTGCCGCCAGCGACTTACGACATTCCGACCCAGTTTGCCGAAACGGTAGAATCCCTCCGGGAATTGGGGCTGTTGGTGGACACGGTCAATCATGACGCGAATCGTTTGGAGCTGAGCTTCACCTACGCTGGAGACGAGCGGGCCTTTGAATGGAACAGGATCGAGCCGCTCGCGGCCTCGGTGGTGAAGCTCGGTTTTGCCCGTTCCAAGGTGAGCGATAGGCAGTTGGCGAAGCTGCCTGTTTTCGAAAACCTTCGATCCTTGGATTTGCGCGACACCGCTATCACGGACGCCGCGCTGGAATCGGTCGGAGAGCTGGAGGGCCTCGAGTCCTTGAACCTCTACGGCACTGCGGTTACTGACGCCGGCATCGCCCACCTGTATCGATTGAAGCAGCTACGGCAGCTCTACCTGAGGGGAACCTCCGTTTCCGCGGCCGGCGCTAATCGCCTGCAGCAAGCGATCCCCGGTTTGCGGGTGCTGCGGTAAGGCTCTCGCGTTTGGAATTTCGTTTCTCTCAGGTGGATCAGCCGCTCCGCGGGTGATGGTATGCGGCCTTGGATCGCTTTTTTTCTCTGCGTGGGCCGCTGGAGGGAGAAGACGCCCGCGCGGCCGTGCCACCTAGGATGCTTGAACTGTCCGCTGGGGCATCGGACGCTAGCAATCCGGGCACAAAAAAGCCCGCGTCGTTTGCGGGCGTTTCTTTGTTCCGATGGTACCCAGGACAGGGGTCGAACCTGCACATCTCTCGATACTAGAGCCTAAATCTAGCGCGTCTACCAATTCCGCCACCTGGGCACGTCTCGGAAAAGCGGAGAAGAAGACGCGCATTGACGCTGAAATCAACCTTTAATTTGGAGGAAATCCTGGGGTTCCATCCTCGGGGAGGAGGGGACCACAATTAGTGTTGAACGCATTTCCCGCTTTTCACAGAACCGAACATCCCATGTTCGAGCGTATCGCCTGAGACGTTCGAAGCCGTGTTTCCGATATTTGATCCTGTTTCTCCCTATGCGTCCCATCTTGTTGCTTGTCGCGTGCTGTTTCAGCTCGAGTACTTTCGCCGCCGATCCCATGCGGGGCCGCCTGCCGGAGCATATGATTCCTCAGCTCAAGGAGGTGATCGCGTCAGCCTTGGAGGGCTCGGAATCGATGTTGCTGCGGGAGTATTTCGAGGAGGAGTCGGAGGGACGCCGCATTTCCGCCCGGGCCGCGGTGATGCCTACGTTCCAGTCGAACGTGGCCTTTCGCCAGGAGAAGAATTTGGATACGGCCGCGGGAGAAGGCTGGGAGAACCGAGTCGTTTACAACGTCACCTTGAGCCAGCCTCTGTACCACTGGGGCACGCGGCGCTCGGAGAAGGAGTTGGGCGAACTGCAATACGAAGCCGAAAAGCTGAATACGGACTTGGTGGCGGCCAGCGTGGTTTCCCGGGCGAGGATGGACTTCATGCGGCTGATCGTGGCTAAGCAGCGGGCCAAGCGGGCTCGCTTGGATGCGGACCTAGCCTCGGGCCAGCTGGACTTTCAACGTTCCCAGGTGGAGGCGGGCGCGGCCAGCGAGAGTTCGCTGACCCGTTTCGAACTCGATTTGGAGCGCAAGGATCTGCAGGCCCTGCGAGCGGAGGCGGACTATGACTATCGCCTCGACGAATTGGCGATTTTCGCGGCCATGTCGGCTAAGACCTTGGACGGCTTGGCGGTGGGCTTGGTGCCGCAGTTCGAAATTCTCGACGAGGCTGCGGTTGCGGGCTTGGTGAAGTACTACGACCAGGCGGTGGAGCAGGACGAGCGGATCAAGCAGAGCGCTATCAACATCGAAGTGAACAAGCGCCAGCTTGAGATTGCCCAGAAAACCTTGTTGCCCAAGGTCGACGCCCAGCTCGGCTTGAGTTCGAACGCCCTGGACTTGGACGGGACGCGTCGCGAGCAGGAATACTCCTATTTTGGTCTGAGCGTGGGATGGACGGTGTTCGATGGGTATCGTAAAAAGGGCAGGACCATGGAGGCCTTGAGCCGCTTGAGTCGGGCGGAGCGGGCCAAGCGATTGGGCGAGGAGCAGCTGGTGCTCGGCTTTGATCGGTTGCTGCAAAAGCTGAATATCGAAGGGCGCGCCTTGGCGATCGAGGAGCGGGTTTTGCAGCGTTCCTTGGAGGAGCTCGAGCAGGTGAAGCTGGCGGTGGAGGAGCAGAGGGCCCCGCTCTCCTCTGAGGAGAAGGCCCAGCGGGACTACGACAATACGTTGATTCGTACCCAGGACTCGCGCATTTCGTATCTTGATACTCTCTCCCAGGTCGCTAGTGAGTTGGGCTTGGACTAAGCTCCGGCCTGCGCCGGGATAGGAGTTCGCATGCTAAAGATGAAGCCAAGTTTGCTAGTAAAGATTTTCGTGGTCCTCGCTCTTTTGGCGGCCGGTACGGTGTACTTCGTGAGCTCGATGAAGCCGGTTGCGACCATTGCCAAGACCAAACGGCACGTGGCGGTACGCTCCGTGCCGGGAACCTTGCAGGTGGTAGCCGAGAGAGAGATGAGCGTGCGCAGCGATTTGCACGGCCGCGTGATCCAATCGAAGCTGGAGCTCGGGGCGACCGTGCAGGAGGGCGACGTTTTGATGTCGCTGGACTTGGGCGACTTGGAAATTCAGATCGAAAAGCTGCAGATCGAGATGGAAGCGGCGAACTTGATTCTCGAGCAAGGGTCGAACCGCCGTTTCAGCCTTATCACCCAGCAGGAACGACTGGAAGACGTGAAGCGACGCCACGAGGCCGGCGATGCCAGCAAGTCGGAAGTGGAGGCTCGCGAGCGAGACATCGTCAGCACGGAGCTTGCGATCGAGGCGGAGATCAACGCCAAGGAAGTGCGCATTGCCCAGCTGAAGAACGAGCTGAAGCTGCTGGAACGCCAGCGGGAAAAGATGTCGATCCGCGCTCCGATGGATGGAGTGATCACGGAGGTGCTCGCATACCGAGGCGATTTGATCTCCGGAGGCCAGGAAGTGGCCCGTATGATTTCGCTGGACCGCATCGTGAAGGTGAAGGTGAGCGAGGAGAATTTTTCTGGAATCGAACTCGGGCAGATCGCCCGCGTGAAGTTCCTCGGCTATGGGGAGTCGACCTTCTCGGCCACGGTTTCCAAGACCTTGCCGGTGGCGGATCCGGTAACCCAGCGCTACACGGTGCACCTCGACGTGGACATCGACCGGGAAAAGCTTTTTCCGGGGCTGACCGGCGAGGCGACGATCACCTTGGACGAGCGTGATCAGGCCCTCATCATTCCCGGCACGGCCATTATCGGGGACCGCGTTTTCGTGGTGGAAGACGGCTTGGTTTCGATGCGAGAAATTGAGAAAGGCTTCGGCAGCCTCACCAATGTGGAAATCCTCTCCGGATTGGAAGAAGGCGACCAAGTGATCGTGGAGGACCTGGATCTCTTCAAGATTGGCGATCGGGTTCGCACCACGGAAATGATTTTTTAGGGCGAGGGGCGGAACCTTTGCCTGTCAGGAGAAGCCGGCCCACCTTTTATTCGCTAGTAAGCTCCCTTGGCGTGGAGCTGGGCGATGGCTTCGCGGACGGAGGGAAGGTCCTCGCGGTAGGTGACGCCGAGCCAGCGGGAGTCGCATGGAAGGGCTAAGGTGCGGGCATTGCCGGACTTGATGAGTTGGTCGACGGCGGCGGGAAGGTAGAATTCGGATTTTGCCTCGCTGCCGCGTTCCTCGAGGAAACGTTTGAAGAGAGGCTCCAGCTCTGTAGCCCAGCCGGCGGGAAAGCCCCAGCAGTTCAGCGAAACGAGGGTGTCGGGCGAAAGGGAGAGGGCTTCTCCTGCTTCGTTGCGGGCGGAGATGGTCTTGTCGGCCCGATAGCCGATCTCGGTGTGCTCCTCGATGGAAATCAAGGCGCCGTCGGCGGTCGTTTGGCAGACGCCGCGGGACACGGTGCCGTGTTCCGAGAGGGTGTTGCAAAGGCGGTAGCCGACAAGGCCGTAGGTTTGGGTGGCGGCTTGCTGGCTGGCGTCGGTGAGGAAGCTGGCGAGGGTTTGGAAGGCGTCGGCTCCGTAGAAGTCGTCGGCATTTATCACGGCGAAGGGGGCTTCGAGGTGCTGGCGGGCGGCGTAGACGGCGTGTCCGGTGCCCCAGGGCTTTTGGCGCTCCTCGATGTTGGGGATCGCGATGGGCGTGTCGCTCTTGTCCTGGAAGGCGTAGGCGAGCTCGATGGTGCCGGAGTACTTGCTTTCGGTGAGGCGGCGGAATACCGCTTCCATCTCGCGGCGAATGACGAAGACGATCTTGCCGAAGCCGGCTCGGGAGGCGTCCAGCACGGAGTAGTCGAGGATCCATTCTCCGTTGGGGCCGACTGGCTCCATTTGCTTGAGGCCGCCGAATCGGCTGCCCATTCCGGCTGCGAGTACGAGCAAGGTGGGTTGCATGGGGGAGGATTTGTGCGTGGGCGGCGGGAGCTGGCAACAGAAAAGGGCGGCTCGTAGGAGCCGCCCTTTGGCAGATATGCTTTTTCGTTTCGCCTAGCTTTGCTCGTTGAAGACGAAGGGGATGAGGATGGAAGAGGGAACCCTTTCGCCCCCGCGGGTCGCAGGCTTGAAGGACCACTGTTTGGCTGCCTCGATTGTGGGGCCGATCAACTCGTCGTGGGAGCTTTGCGCCACGGATGCGTTTACCACGTGGCCACGGTCGTCGAGGCTGACCCTGACTTTCACGTAACCCTGCACGAGAGCAAGGGCTTCGGGAATCTTGGGCGTTTGCGTGCGTTTGACTTCCGGAACGGAATCGACGGGAGCGTCTGCGACCAGCAGGCCTCCGTTGAAGGAGAAGGGTTGCGTTACGGTTGAAGGGACTGCCTTTCCGTTCTTGAGGGCGGGTTTGAATTTCCACTGCAGGGCGGCAGCTTGGGCGAGGGCGGTGAGCTCGGAGTGGGTCGATTCCAATACGTCCACGTCGGCTACGTATCCGTTGGCGTCGATGGTGAGCTTCAGCTTCGAGTCGCCTCTGGCGTGGCGCAGCGCCTTCGGAAGTTCGGGGGCTCGCTGGCGGATCGCGTAGGGCGCTTGGTCCAGGTTTTTCGTCCGCTTGGCGACAGCTACGACGCGGGCGTTTCCGGATCCCTTGAATTGGAAGGGGATGATGACCTTGGAGGCAACGGCCTGGCCGGCTTCGGTCGCGGGCTTGAACTTCCAGTTTTTCAGGGCTTCGGCCGCGACGGGCTCCAGCTCGCTGTGGGTCGAGGAGTTGACGGCTACGGCCTTCACCTTTCCGTCGGCGTCGAGATCCGCTTGGAGGACCACTTCGCCGGTGATGTGCTTCAGCTCTTCGCTCACCTGCGGGCGGGTCTTTACCTTGGCGATTGGCAGGCTGTCCTCCGGCGTCTTCTTAGCTTTGAGAACGATCGAGCCGCGATTGAAGGAGAAGGGTTGTACCACGCGGGAGGATTTGGCGGCGCCGTCCTCCATCGCGGGGGTGAAGGTCCATTGGTGGATGGCGGACAGGGTGGCATCGTTGAGTTCGGAGTTTGTCGAATCGTAGATCTGAGCGTCGATTACGTATCCGAATTCATTGATGTCGACGAGTACGCTGACTTCGCCAGCGGCGTCGCGCAGGTTACCGGAAAGGTGAGGCGCAACGGTTTTTTTAGGGGTAGGGACAGAGGTCGCAGCGTTTGCGGCGATCGTGAGGGCGAACGCTACGACAATGCCAAGACTACCCAGTGTTTTTGAGTGTTGAGAGCGTTTCATATGATCGAGATTTCCATCTAAAATCGACCTTATGCTCCATAAACTTGATGCTCGCGATTACCCAAGCCTGAGGGGAGCGACCTTTAAGGCAAATGAGTAGGCCACGCAAAAGGGCGGGGTAATTTACCTCAAGGACCCGTAAATCGAATCGAAAACGCTTATGAAAAGAGCCTTGTCGCTCAGTGGGTTTGGGACGGTTTATTCGATTTGGGTCGACTTCTGCGAATGCGATCTGGACGTCTTCGGAGAAGCCGTCCCACCTTTTCCAATACACCGTCCGCTTGCGGTGGGGGATGTTTATCGCTCTGCTGCTTGTTGGCTGGCGAACTGGACCAGCGATTGCAGCGATGCAGGATGTTCGACCCAGGTTCGCGGCAGCCCGGAGAGGGCGGCGCGGAGGATTTCAGGCGAGAGCTTTTCGAGTCGTTTGAGATTCTCCAATTGCAAGGCGAGCGGGCTTTCCAAGGCGGCGTCTTGGTAAATGGCCGTTCGCAGGCCTTCGATGCCGATATCCCGCCCGAGGGTTTCGCTTTGGAAGCGCGAGTCGGCTTGCAGCGTTTTTAGAATCTTGGTAGCGGTATCCAAAAACTGGGGATCGCCTGTGTGTTCGTGCAGGTCGAGGCAGGCGCTCAGCAGCTGGCTGTAGTCGTGACTGGTCGCTTGGACTCGTCGGTGGTCGGAATTGTAGAGAACCTTGTCGGAAAGCTGGCCGTTCGCTTGCAGCAGGTTTTCGAAGAGTTTTTGGGCGGTTTCGCCAAAGGCGTTTTCTCGTGTCGCCTGAGCCGCCCGGAGGAGGGCTCGCACGAGTAGGGCGTTGGTTGCGGTGTATCCACTAGGATCGGACAAGGGAAACTTCTTCTGGGATCTCAACTCTCTCAGTTCGTCCCGCTCGCTTGCGAGTTGATCGCTCAAAGTCTCTGGCGAATGGGCAAAGGGAACGTTGAAACCTTGATAGATGCCGAGGATGTCGGTGTCTTCGTCGAGGTTGCCGCTTGTCGAAAGTCCCCATGCTGCTGCGGCTTCGCTGGAGAGCGTTTCCACCTGCTGGCCTGCTATGAGGTAGTAGCTGCCTTCCACCATGTCGGGCGTTTCACCGCTGGCGAAACTGTCCAAGTATTGTAGGGCGAGGCCATTTTCTTTTAGCAGCTTTTGCCTCACGAAGTCGGCGGTCAGCTCCATCAGGAATCTGTATTCAGGTTTTGGATCCTGCTCTTGCAGCTCGGAAAGGGCGAGCAGGAGGTAGGCTTGGTCGCTGGTCGATTTCTGGAAAAGGGGAAGCCTCCAGCCGGTGTCGTTGGAACCGATGAAGAAGCCGCCGTCGACGCTGTCGAATCCTGCCCCGCGAGAGACGCGTTCGACGAAGCCGTGCAGGGCCTCGAGCTGCGATTGGGCCGCTGACTGCGAGAGGGTCCTCGCATGGCGGGCGGTGTTGTAGAGTTTCACCGCGGAGAGGCTGGGCGCTTCCTTGGCGGCGAAGGTTTCGATGGGGAAAGCGTTGGGCAGCGCTCCAAGCTGACTTGAGGAGAGGGGCTGGGTGGCAAGGGACTTCTTCAGGCGTCCTTGGGCGGGGGCGAGGTAGTCTTCCCGATTGGCCTGCCATTGCTCGGAGACGTTGCGGGCTACGCTGAGAAATCCTTGCCCGCCCCAGTCGTCGGTGGGGGGGAAGTAGCCGCCCCCGTTGAGAGGGGCTAGGTTTACATCGGTCCAAAGGCAGGTTGGCAGCTCGTTGGCCGAAAAGTGCTGGAAGGCCAACTGGCCCAGAAAGGCGGCGAGTTCCGGAGATTCGTTGGTGTCGACGAGGACGGGGATAGCGGTGTCGTTGAGGGTGCTGGCGATGGTCTCGTTTTGGAAGGTCTCGTGCAGCATGGAACGGGCGAGGCTATTGCCGTAGTGTCCCACGAAGAAAAAGAGCGGGAGCTCCGCCTTTTTTGCGGCTTGCAGCGTCTCTTCGTTCCACTGGCGCCATCGCACCGTGTCCGATTGGTGGGCGTTCCAGAGGGCGGATTGCCCGAGAAGGGTGTGGGGGAGGGTGGCGAGGAGGCAAGCGAGCAGCAATTTGGGGTAGAAGGACATAGGCAGAGAACTATTGCTTGCGAGCTCTGTCGCAAGACCTCTGTCCGTTGCAACATTAGATCGGAAGCGAGAATCGGGATAAGCGAAGTGGCGCAGGCAAAGCTTGATGTCGCATGGGCAGCCTTCGATAGTTTCCAGTTTTAGGAAAAGAGCGGTTATGGAATCGAAATACCTTGGGAAAATAGTACGCGAACCAGTGACGGAGCTCGACAGCTTCGACGCTCCAGATGGCGTTTCGCAGGTGACCATGACCTCGGACGAGCTAACGAGCTCCTGTCCGATCACGGGACAGCCTGACCTCTACACGGTTTCGATCGAATACGTCCCGCAAAAGCTGTGCATCGAAAGCAAGAGCTTGAAGCTGTTTTTGTGGGGCTTTGCCGACAAGGCGATGTTTGCGGAGAAGATCGCTGCGGTGATCTGCGACCGGGTGGTGGCCGATATCGCCCCCAAGCGTTGCAAGGTCGTGACCGTACAAAAGCCTCGCGGCGGCATCACTATCGAATCCGTTGCGGAATTTCCCAAGGCTGAGGCGTAGATAGAGCGAGATATGAGTTTTCTAGACAAGCTGGAGAAGCGCTTTGGTTCCTGGGCCATCCGTGGACTGACGAACTATATTGTGGTGGGGCAGGCCCTTACCTTCCTGATGGCAGCACTTCTGGGGCCCGGGGGTGAGTCACGGATTAGAGAGTTGATGGAGTATAACCTGATTTATTTTTTGAATGGAAACTTTTGGAATCCGATCAGCTTCGTCCTCATTCCCAAGACGTTCAGCCTGATCTGGATTTTCTTCTCCTTGATGATCCTGCACATGATGGGCAGCGCCTTGGAAGAGCGCTGGGGGGCGTTTCGCTACAATCTCTACGTTTTGCTAGGCATCGTCTGCGTAGTGGCATCCGGAGTGGTGTTTCCTTACCACGCGTTTTCCAGCTACTTTTTGCTGACCTCCATTTTCTTGGCCTTTGCCTATCTCCATCCCGAAATCGAGCTGAACCTGTTTTTCGTACTGCCGGTCAAGATGAAGTGGCTGGGCTGGTTCTCTTTCGGCCTAGCCCTTGTTTTCGTATTGAGGGAGGGGCCGGCCACCAAGCTGGAATTCGTGGCCTCGTTGATAAATTTCCCGGTTTTCTTCGGGGCGGAGATCATACGGCGATTTCGCTCCAAAACGAGGGTGCGGGAGATGAAAGCGGAAAAAAGGAAGCAGGAAGCGGAACCTTTTCACACCTGCTCGATCTGTGGAGCCACCGATATCTCGCATCCTGAGCGCGATTTCAGGTATCGGAAGGAGGGAGCGGTCTGCTCTGAGTGCGTTCCCTTGCGCGAGGAGGACTGATCCCTGCTTAATATTGAGTCGTCGTAAGTTCGCCTAGTAGTTATCCTGAGAAGGTGGGGGTGGAAAATATCCACTATTGACTCAGGATAAGGAGCGCTCTTAGTAAAAACATCGTAAACGCATTATCCAACTTTGGGAATCGCTATGTTCAGCAGGGAAGCTGCTTGCGAGGAACCAAGCCTCCAAGGCAGCTGTTACGGCCGAAGAGGAACAAACCGGAATCAATCCAGCAGTGAAATCCAACAATTTGTCCGAAACAGACTCTGAAACAAGCGCCCGGGCGATTCCCGGAGCGGAGCAGCTCGACCGGCTCACGAAGCGAGAGAAGCAAGTGCTTTTCTGGATCGTGGAAGGAAAGACCAATGGCGACATTGGCCGTATCCTCGGCATCAGCCACCGCACGGTGGAGAAGCATTGCGAGAGCATTTTCCGCAAGCTCGGCATCGAGAACCGATACGCGGCGATCGTGTGCGCCTTGACCAACAATTGGCAGCTCGCCCCAGAGTAGGGAAGGAGCTGCAGTAACAGTTTTAGCCAAACAAAAAGCCGCTCCCTCAAAGGGGAGCGGCTTTTGTTGTAAATGGGTTCGAGCGTCTTAGCTTTAGTTGAGTAAGCGTTCGAAGCGTGACTTGGAGGCGATTGGCAGAGCGGGTTGGCTCCAGTCCACGGGATTGGGCGAAATCTCGATGGCTTCGGTCATGATGCGCAAGGTTTCGCGCAGCTGGATGTCGAATTCGGGGAGGTCCTCTTCTTCTTCATCCTCTACGGCTTCCTTCTGATCTGCGACGGCCACATCGCTCGTTCCCGTTGTCTCTTCCGTGGGAGCGTCGATTTCCTTCGCTGCCTGTGTAGCCTCGTACTCCTCTTCCTCCAGCTTTCGCTGGGCTTCTTCGCGCACTACGCTGTCGAGCTTCACCTCGGTGAACTCGTAGTTTTTCTCGGCGAGTTTGCGTTGCTCTTCCTTGATGGCGTCGAGGAAGGCTTCGTCCTGCTCCATCATGATCTTTCGCTGCTCGAGGTTGAGGGAGATTTGCTTGCGCTCCTCGCGTTCCGCGAACCAGTCGAGGCGTTTTTGCAGGAAGCTGAATTCCTCGAGGGTCTCGGCTCTTTGCTCGCTGTTCATGGTAAGGGTTTCGAGCAGGCTGTTCTTCAGGGTCATTTCGACGAAACGGGCGACGGGCTTGATGTAGTCCCAGGAGAGGGACTCCGGCAGGTCTGCTTCGCCAACGGCGGTGACCTCTTCCATGGAGTGAAGCTGGATGTCGGGCACTACGCCTTTGCGCTGGGTGGAGAAGCCGTTGGGCAGGTAGAATTTTCGGATGGTGAGCTTGGCGGCTCCGGCGCGGTCGTTGGCGAGCTCCTTGCGCAGCACGTACTGGTCGAGGGAGAAGACCTGCTGAACCGTGCCTTTGCCGTGGGTAGACGAGTTGCCGATGGTGATGGAGCGCCCGTAGTTTTGCAGGGCTCCGGCAAGGATCTCAGAGGCCGAAGCGCTGTAGCGGGAGGTCAGCACGGCGAGAGGGCCGCTGTAGGCGACCTTGGGATCGCGGTCCATGTGGGAAACGACATAGCCGCTCTTTTCGCGGACTTGCACCACGGGGCCGCGGCGAATGAAGAGACCGGTCATTTTGATGGCTTCATCGAGCAGGCCGCCACCGTTGCGACGCAGGTCGAGCACGATGCCCTGAACGCCTTCGGCCTTCATTTTCAACACAAGCTCCTCTACGTCGGCTGTGACGCTGGTGGTGTAGCGTTGGCCGTTTTCGATGTACTCGTCGCCCCCGTAGAAGGTGGGGATATCGATCACGCCGATGGGGCTGTTGCCGCCTTTTCCGTCGGGAACGTCGAAGATTTTGCCCGTAGCGCGGCTGGAATTGATGTGAACCTCGTCGCGCACGATCACCACGTCTTCGCGCACGGAATCGTCGGTCGCGTCGGAGGGGATGATGGTGAGGGTGACCTTAGTGCCTTTCTCGCCGCGGATCTGGTCGACGATCTTGCGCAGGCCCATACCGATGATGTCAACCGGCTCTTCGCCCTCTTGGGCGACGGCTACGATGCGGTCGTTGGGGGAGAGCTTCTTGCTGCGAATGGCAGGGGCTCCCGGGACGAGTTCGCGAATGACGCAGTAGCCATCCTCTTCGCTGAGCATGGCTCCGATGCCGATGAGCTTGAGCCGCATGCTGATGTTGAAGTCTTCCAAGGTGTCCGAGGAAAGGAAGCTGGAGTGCGGGTCGAACATCTTGGTCAGGCTGGTGAGGAAAATTTCTTGCACGTCCTTGGAGCCGGATTCGTAGATGCTGCGCAGCACGCGCTTGTAGCGCTTGGTGATGCGCTCTTTGGCTTCTTCCTGAGTCTTGTCGTTGAGTATCTCTTGAAGGAGCTCGTACTTGATTCGCAAGCGCCAGAGTTCGTCGGCTTCCTCTTCGCTGCTGGGCCAAGGGCTCTCGCTGCGGTCGTAGATGAAGTATTCGTCCTCGTCGAAGGACCAATCCTTCTCCAGTTGCTGGAGGATCCAGTCCACGCGGTCGATGACGCGGTCGCGGTAGAGGGTGTAGATTTCAAAGGCGGACTCCAGGTCTCCCTGGTAGCGCAGCTTGAATCCAAGGATATCGCCGTACTTCTTTTGGAAGTGCTCCTCGTGCTCGCTCAGGTAGAAGAGCTTGTTGTAGTCGAGAGCTTCCATGTAGTGAGTGATGAGCTCATAGAAAGAGGCGTTGGAAATCTCGGCGCTCTCGAAGTGCATGGTTTCCAGCATCTCCACGATGAGCTTTGCCTCGTTCTGCATGAGGGGAGTGCTGGCGAGCTGGGGGAGCTCTCCGTCGGTCGCCTTGTCGGGCGCGGTTACGGAGAAGCAAAAGGGAACGATGGCGAGGCCGAAGAGTGCTGCTGCGGCGGTGAAACGCTTGATCATAGGGTTCTGGTTCGAGTTGATGGCGTCGGCAGCCGCGGGCGCGAGGGCCTCGCTCCGCCGAGCGGGGTGGTTGGTAAGTGTTTGTATCGTTGTTCTACGAATTGCGGCAGATTTTGCCAGCGCGGAATAGCGCTTGCACGCTTATCGCTTGCGTAGCAGATCCCGCGCTTCGTCCAGCACTTCTCGTTCTTTTACGGAAAGGGAGGCGAATCCCTTGCTGTTGATCTTGTCCAAAATCCGGTCGACTTCGCCTTTCAGATCGCGCGTTTCCTTGGATACGTTGACGCGATAGGTGTAGCCGGCAGAGCTTTTTTCAGTCTTGGGCTTTTTCTTGAAGAGCCTGGAGAAGGAGAGGGAGACGGTGCCGGTGTTGCTGTACGGATTGGGTTGGTAGACGTATTTGTAGTAGAGAAAGGCGAAGAGCATTCCGCCGAGGTGGGCGGAATGGGCCACCGCATTCGGGCCTTTGGCGAAAAGCTCTTGGAAGAAAAGTCCGAGCACTCCGATTCCTACGTAGAGGTAGGCGAGGTAGCGGGGCTTAACCGGCAGGACGAAGAAAAGCAGAATTTCGCGGTCGGGATTCAGGCAGGCGAAAAAGATAAGTAAGGCGGAGGCTGCGGCGGAGGCGCCTATGACTGAACCGGCGCCCGAGACGAAACTTGCGGCGAACCAAGCGAGACCGCCGACGAGCACAGCTCCGAAGTAAAGCTGCAGGAATCGCTTTTGGCCGAGAGTTGCGATGGCCGTCCTGCCGAAGAAGTAGATCACCACCATGTTGAGGATGAGGTGGAGGGGGAGGATGTTGCCCGTGCTGTGCAGGAAAGAGTAGGTAATCGGCGTCCACAGCATGCCGCTCTGCAGCGAGTCGTCGTGGAACGCGAAGAAGCGGGCGACGAAGCCCTTACCGTTGGACAGGTCGAAAATGTTCTGCAGGACGAAGACGACGATGTTGGCTCCGATGATCCAGGTGAGCGTTTTCTTCGCCGTATCGTCGGAGCTGGGGGTCATGTAGGAACGGTCGTACATCGGGTCGTTGGGTAGGGGCCTAAGGTCGCTGCTTTTACTTTAATTACAAGGGGTGACGTTTTGAATAAATCGCTCTAATGTGCTCGCGCCTTAAGGAATTAATAGGATGCGAGCGGCCAAAACCGCTTCTTGCAGGCCCAGGAGACCGCTCAGACTGCCCCAGGTTCAGTTGTTGAAGCGGAAAACCGTAACATCGCCATCCTTGAAAAGGTATTCTTTCCCTTCCAGGCGGTATTTGCCGGCGTCGCGGGCGGCGGCGACGCTGCCCAAGCTGGAGAGGTCGTCGTAGGCGACGACTTCCGCCTTGATGAAGCCTTTCTCGAAGTCGGTGTGGATGACTCCGGCGCATTGGGGCGCGGTCATGCCGTCTTCGAAGGTCCAAGCCCGGACTTCCTTTTCGCCGGCCGTAAAGTAGGTTTTCAGTCCCAGCAGGGCGTAGGTTTCACGGATGAGAAGGGAGACGCCGGAGTCCTCGACCCCGAGGTCGGCCAGGAATTCGGCAGCATCCTCGTCGGAGAGGTCGATCAGCTCGGACTCGATTTGGGCGGAAATGACCACGCAACCAGCGTCGTGGGCAGTCTTCGCGTACTCGCGCACCTTGGCCACGTGCGGGTTGGAATCCGCGTCGGCGAGGTCGTCCTCCATGACGTTGGCCGCGTAGATGACGGCTTTGGAGGAGAGGAGGTGAAGCCCGTGCAGGATTTCCAGTTCCTCCTTGCTCATCTCGAGCGTGTTGGCGGGGCGTCCGTCGTTGAAATGGGGGATGAGGCGGTCGATGAGTTCGACGGCGGCGGCGGCTTCCTTGTCGCCCGAGCGAACCTTTTTCACCAGCTTCTCCTTCTGGCGTTCCACGGATTCGAGGTCGCAGAGAATGAGTTCTGTATTAATCACCTCGATGTCGCGGATGGGGTCGACCGAGCCCATGCTGTGTACGATGTCGTCGTTCTCGAAGCAGCGCACGACTTGTACGATGGCGTCGGTTTCGCGGATATTGGCGAGGAACTTGTTGCCGAGGCCTTCGCCCTTGCTGGCTCCCTCTACGAGACCGGCGATGTCCACGAATTCGATGGCTGCGGGGATGACGACGTTGGTTCCGGCGATCTTTTGCAGGACCTGCAAGCGGGAGTCCGGCACGTTGACCACGCCCACGTTGGGATCGATGGTGCAGAAGGGGTAGTTGGCCGACTCGGCCTTGCGTGTGCGAGTGAGCGCGTTGAAGAGAGTTGACTTGCCAACGTTAGGAAGACCGACGATACCAGCTTTCAGCATAAGGGCGGAAAGATCATTGGATTGGATGTTGCTTGACAAGATTCATTTTTGATTAATCTTCGCCACCTTTTCCAATTTTCTAGGAGACGCAAAGATGGCACTTAAGATCAAACTTCAACGCGCAGGCGCAACACACGAACCAGTCTACCGAGTAGTGGTAGCGGAAGCACGCGGACGCCGCGATGGTCGCTTCGTCGAAAAGCTCGGCACCTACCTGCCTAAGCAAAAGGACGCAGCTAAGCAGCTCGAGCTCAACGTAGAGCGCGCTGAGTACTGGATGTCCGTAGGCGCTCAGCCAACCGACACTTCCAATTCGCTGATCAAGCGTGCTCGCAAGGAGCAGGCGGCAGCAGCTGAAGCGTAAGGCTTAGGGCGGGGCCCTGTAGTCACACTTTCCGAACCCGGCTTTTTTTTGAAATCGCCGGGTTTGTTCGTTTCCGAGGCGATGGCCTCGCTTTGCCGCAACATTATTATATAGGGGCCTCTGTTTGCCGCTCGTCTCGTTCCGATGAAGATCGATGTTTTAACTCTCTTTCCCCAGATGCTCGACGGATTCCTGTCCGAGAGCATGATCGGGCGCGGGCTGAAGCATGGCATTTTGGACGTGGCCGTGCACAACCTGCGCGATTGGTCGAAGGGGAAGCACAACCAGGTCGATGACCGTCCTTTCGGCGGGGGTGCGGGCATGGTGCTCATGCCGGAGCCGCTTTTCGATGCGATCGAGGAATTGCAGACGCCACAGACGCATCGCATCTATCTGGCTCCGGACGGGGATCCGCTTACGCCAGACTTGGCGCGGGACTTGGCCAAGAAGGAGCGGCTGCTCTTGGTGAGCGGGCATTACGAAGGGATCGACGATCGGGTGCGGGAAAACTTGATCGACCAGGAGGTCAGTATCGGCGACTACGTTTTGACCAATGGGACCTTGGCGGCAGCGGTTTTGATCGACTGTTTGAGCCGCTTTTTGCCCGGATTTTTAGGGGAAGAAAAGTCATTGACTAACGAAAGCTTCCAAGACAACTTGCTCGACTTTCCACAATTCACGCGCCCAGCGGTGTTTCGAAATATGCCGATTCCGGAGGTTCTGCTCTCGGGAAACCATGCAGAAATCGAGAAATGGCGGCAACGGGAGAGGGAAGAAAGAACGCGAAAACGCAGACCAGATTTATTAGAGGATTCACCATGAACGCAGTAGTAAACGAAGTAACACAAGAGCACCTGAAAGCAGACGTCACTCCCTTCAAGGTAGGCGATGGCGTCAAGGTCCACACCCGCGTGGTCGAAGGTGGTAAGGAGCGTATCCAGATTTTCTCTGGCATCGTAATCGCTCTCAAGGGATCGGGCATCAACCGTACATTCACGGTTCGTCGCATCTCTTACGGTGAAGGCGTTGAAAAGGTGTTCCCTGTTCACAGCCCGCTCGTTTCCCAAATCGAAGTCGACAAGGAGTCCAAGACTATGCGCGCTCGCATGTACTACCTCCGCGACCTCGTGGGCAAGAAGGCGATGCAGGTTAAGGAAAAGCGCTTGGCCAAGGGCAACCACTAATCGCTGCGACCTGATTCACTTTTTAAAAGCCGTCTCCGTTTGGGGACGGCTTTTTTGTGTGTCTGGAGGGCTTGGCCTCCAATCGGTCCACGGACGAGGTGGAACTCGTCCCTCCAGATGTTTATCTCTTTCACTTATTTGGCGAAGGTTGCGGTTAAGGTCGTGCGTTAGGCTTCTTTTGCCACGTTTCATTAGCCGGATTGGGGTTTCCCTTGAAGCGGTTTAATCGGATTGGGCTTTCGTCTCATTTTAGCGCAACGGTTTAGGGGCTTTGTGTCCTTGAGACTTGAAACCGGAGCGGGGGCGCTGATGCTCTTGCCCTTTCGATTTTCACAAAGATTCACCCTAGAACGATCTATGAACAAAGAACTCCTCCAGAAAGCCGCTACTCAAGCGCGTGGACTCGCTATCGATGCAGTGCACGCCTGTTCCTCGGGCCACCTCGGCCTTCCGCTGGGCGCGGCTGAAATTGGCTCTGTCCTCTTTGGCGACGCGTTGAGCCTCAACCCAGACGAACCACGCTGGGTGAATCGCGACCGTTTCATACTCTCCGCGGGACACGGCAGCATGTTTATCTACAGCTGGCTGCACCTTGCCGGTTTCGATCTCCCGCTCGAGGAGTTGAAAAACTTCCGCCAATTGCACTCCAAGACCCCCGGTCACCCTGAGTACAAGGAAACTCCGGGCGTTGAGTGCACCACAGGACCTTTGGGGCAGGGCGTAGGCAACGGAGTCGGTTTCGCGATCTCCGGCAAGATGGCTGCTGCCAAGTACAATACGGCAGAGCACAAGATCATCGACAACCACATCGTGGTTTTGGCTGGCGACGGTTGCTTGCAGGAGGGCGTCGCTCAAGAAGCGTCCGCTCTCGCTGGCCACCTCAAGCTCGATAACCTTATCCTCTTCTACGATAGCAACGACGTCACGCTGGACGCTATGGCGGAAAAGAGCCAGAGCGAAGACACGGCCGCTCGCTATGAAGCGATGGGCTGGGATGTGGCGACGATCGACGGTCACGACTTCGACGCGATTTCCAAGGCTTATGCCGCAGCCAAGGCAGCCACGGGCAAGCCGCAGCTCATCGTCTGCAAGACCGAAATCGGTCGTGGCATTCCTGAAGTGGCCGGCACCAGCGCGGGTCACGGCGAAGGCGGCGCGAAGTATGCCGAAAGCGCTCGCAAGGGGCTCGGTCTCCCCGAGGAAACCTTCTACGTTTCTGACGAAGTTCGTGAATACTTCGCTGCCAAGAAGGCGGAGCGTGTTTCCGCTTACGAAGCTTGGCTTGAAACCTACAGTGCTTGGAAGTCTGCCAACGGCGAGCTCGCGGCCCAGCTTGAAGCCGGCGCTTCCGCTCCGGTCGATGTTGATGCGCTTTTCGCTGCGATTCCTGTCACGGGCGACGACACCAAGGCCGCCACGCGCGCTTCTGGCTCCTCCGTGTTGCAACCCATCGCCAAGGCTCGTCCCGAGCTTATCTCGGGCTCGGCTGACCTCCATGGTTCTACCAAGAACTACATCAAGGACGGCGGCGACTTCCTTCCCGGCAACGAGACCGGTCGCAACTTGCTCTTTGGCATTCGCGAGCACGCCATGGGCGCCTTGATGAACGGTATCGCTTACGACGGAATTTTCCGTGCCTCCGGCGCTACGTTCATGGTGTTTGCCGACTACTGCCGTCCGTCGATCCGTTTGGCGGCTTTGGCTGGCTTGCCAACCATCTATATTTTCACCCACGACTCCGTAGGCGTCGGTGAAGACGGTCCAACGCACCAGCCGGTTGAGACGGTATCAGGTCTGCGCGTCATTCCAAATCTCGACGTGATTCGCCCAGGAGACGCTGAAGAGACTGCTGGCGCTTTCGTGGCTGCTATGGAGCGCCTGGATGGTCCCACCATGCTTTCGCTCACACGCCAAAACATACCGAACATCGGGGCTGCCTCCGCTGAGGAGCGTCGCAAGGGCGTTCTCAAGGGTGGTTACGTGATCAAGAAGGAGACAGCAGAGCTGGAAACGATCCTCATCGCTACCGGTTCCGAGCTTCAGCACGCAGTAAAGGCGGCTGACGAGCTAGGGGCAGGAACGCGTGTGGTATCCATGCCGTCTATGTTCCGTTTCGACGCCCAAAGCGACGAGTACAAGGAGTCCGTTCTCCCCAAGGCCTGCACCAAGCGTATCGCTATTGAAGCGGGAGTTTCAGGACTCTGGTACAAGTACGTTGGCACCGAAGGGAAGGTTATCGGTATCGACCGCTTCGGAATCAGCGCCCCTGGCGACACCGTTATGGAAATCCTCGGCATGTCGGCAGCGAATGTCGTGAAGGTTGCCAAGTAGGCAGCTGCTCTGAAACATTGCTTTATCGGCCTCGAGGACTCAGCTCCTCGAGGCTTTTTTTTGGTTCATCACCCTATTGCGGGGATAGTGATTCTGTAGTGGGAAGTGCCCTTGTGGTACGATCGATCCTGCCCAATCGCGGCACAAGGCCGCTTCCCACAGTTGCTTTTTTTCTTGGTCCACGGGAGGCCAGTGGAAGCAGGGGAGTCGTTCGAATGGCTTCCTGGAGCTCGGCCTTCTTTTTTGATCTCTGGAAAGGGATCGTTTCTGGGAGCGTTCCATTGGGTCCTGTGCGTTCCACTTGCCATTTGCCGAATCAAAGCGGGGCAGACAGCTGAAGGCTTGTGCCTTGGATTGAGAGAAACCACTACCCGCGGCGCCAAGTTTCCGCTACATGTTGGTTGCAAGCATTTCCTTGGGGGCTTTCTGCTTGATGCGCTGATTTAAGTTGGGTGGGATTGCGCCGTTCCCTAAGCGACTCGCCTGAAAATTTATTATGAAAAACCTATCCCTCTTGGCCTCGAGCACCCATCGCTCCCTAGAGCGCTCGTTCGCGCGCGCTCTCCTGTTCGTTCTCGTCGGTATTTTTTCCTTGGCTGGCCTCTCGGCGCAGAGCGACGCTGGCCCTCGGGAGAAGTTCATTCTGCAGGCTGAGGACCAGTTGCGTATCACCTTTCCTGGCGCTCCGGAGTTGGATTCGGAATTGCAGGTCCGCCGTGACGGAGTGATTTCGGTTCCCATCGTCGGAGAAATCATGGCTGCGGGCAAAACCCCCAGCGAGTTGGAAGCGGAACTCGAAGGAAAGTTCGAAAACCAATTGGTTTCCAACGAGGTAATGGTGGTCGTTGTCCAGTCCTACTTCACTTACTACCTGGAAGGCGAAGTGGCGTCGCCTGGCATTATCAGATCTTTTCGTCAGCTCTCCGTTTTGGAGGCAATCATCGCTGCGGGTGGAATCAATAAGACGACAGGCAAGCTCAAGTCGGTGGTGGTCATTCGTCGCCAAGGCGACAAGTACCAGCGCTATGAGCTCGACCTAGCGGCCGTAATCGATGGCAAGAAGGACAGCGCCTTTGTTTTAGACTCTTATGACATCGTTTCCATCCCGCAACGGGTTTGGTAGCTCGTCGATCGTCAATTTCTAATCCTCTCAAATCAATCATGATAGCACTCGTAGGTTCCACCGGCTACGTCGGTAGCGCATTTCGCCAATTGCTCGAGGGCAAGGGCGTCGCCTTCAAAACGCTTAGCGGCCGCCAGATCGCTAACGGGTCCAAGAAGGACTTCGCCGACGCCCTCAAGGACGCCGGCGCCACCTTCCTGGTCAACTGCGCCGGCTACACCGGCAAGCCCAACGTCGACGCCTGCGAGCTGGACAAGGGGAACTGCCTCGACGGCAACGCCGTACTGCCGGGCGTGATACGCGAGGTCTGCGGCGACCTGTCCATCGGCTGGGGCCACGTCTCCAGCGGCTGCATCTTCGGCGGCGAGCGCCCGGGAGGCGGCGGCTGGCGCGAGGACGACGCACCGAACTTCTCCTTCCGCAAGCCGCCTTGCTCCTTCTACAGCGGCACCAAGGCCTTGGGCGAAGAGGTGCTCGGCTACCGCGAGGTCGACCGCGGCGACGGCCAGTGGCCCGCCTGGGAGCACGAGTCCTCTCCCGAAGGCTACGTATGGAGATTGCGGATACCGTTCAACCACCTCGACAATCCCCGCAACTACCTGACCAAGGTGCAGAGCTACGCCACCTTGCTGCAGGCCACCAACTCGCTCAGCCAGCTGGAGGACTTCGTGGCCGCCTGCTACGAGTGCGTGGAGAAGCAGGTTCCCTACGGGATCTACAACGTGACCAACCCCGGGGCCGTCACCACCTCCCAAGTGGTGGAGCTGATCAAGAAGACGGGCGTCAACGGCAAGGAGTTCCAGTTCTTCGAGGACGAGGCGGACTTCATGTCCAAGGCGGCCAAGACCCCGCGCTCGAACTGCGTGCTCGACGAAAGCAAGCTGCGCGACGCCGGCGTCATCATGCGACCCGTCGAGGAAGCCCTCGAGTGGTCCCTCAAGAACTGGCGGAAGGCCTAAGTTTTCCTGAACCGCGAAGTTCGCCAAGAACGCTAAGAAGAATCGGAGCGTTCTTGGTCCTCAACTTTAAATCTAATTCCTGCCTTCAAACCCTTAGCGACCTTCGCGTCCTTCGCGGTTAAAACCAAACACTTCCTCTCCCTATGAACTCCATCCTCGTAACCGGCGGCTGCGGCTTTATCGGCTCCAACTTCATTCGCGTCCTGCTGCGCGACGACGCCAAGCTCCTCAAGGAGAGGGGCTTCGACCGCGTCGTCAACGTCGACTCGCTCACCTACGCGGGCAATCCCGCCAACCTAAGCGACTTCGAGTCCAGCGACGCCTACGTCTTCTCCCATTCCAGCATCCTGGACCAGGACACGACTGCCTCCCTCATAAAGGAGCACGGCGTCAGCGCCGTCGTGCACTTCGCCGCCGAAAGCCACGTGGACCGCTCCATCGACACGCCCGAGCCCTTCGTGGAGACCAACGTGACCGGCACCCTGCGAATGCTGGAGGCCGCCCGCCACCACTGGGCCAAGCTGGAAGGCGAGGCCAAGGAGGCCTTCCGCTTCCTGCACGTCTCCACCGACGAGGTGTTCGGCACCCTCGGCCCCAGCGACCCGGCCTTCTGCGAGACCACGCCCTACGCGCCCAACAGCCCATACTCCGCGTCGAAGGCCTCCAGCGACTTCCTGGTGCGCGCCTACTACCACACCTACGGCATGCCGGTGGTGACCACCAACTGCTCCAACAACTACGGCCCCTTCCAGTTCCCCGAGAAGCTGATCCCTCTGGTCACGCTCAACGCCCTGGAGGCCAAGCCGCTGCCCATCTACGGCGACGGCAAGCAGATCCGCGACTGGCTCTTCGTGGAGGACCATTGCACCGGCATCCTGGCCGCCTTGGAAAAGGGAGCCCTCGGCGAGACCTACTGCATCGGCGGGCGCAGCGAGATGGAGAACATCCAGATCGTGAAGCGCATCTGCGCCCTGCTCGACGAGCTGGCCCCGGTCTCCGGCAACGAGGCGGCCCAAAAGGCCGGCATCGCCAAGTACGAGGACCTGATCACCTACGTGAAGGACCGTCCCGGCCACGACCGCCGCTACGCCATCAACTGCGAGCGCAGCGAGAAGGAGTGCGGCTGGGTTCCGGCCGAGACCTTCGAGAGCGGCATCCGCAAGACGGTGCAGTGGTACCTGGACAACCAGGACTGGTGCCGCGACATCGCCGAGAAGAAGTACGCCCGCGAACGCCTCGGCAACAGCTGACTTTGGAGTGACCGCTAAAGGCGCCAAACAACGCTAAAATGGCTGACCTGATTCAGAAGGACGAATGCTATCGCGTGGTCGGCGCGCGCTTCGAGGTCTACAGAAACAGTCGAAGCATATCCAAGACTCCGCGTTCTCCGCGTCCTCTGCGGTTCATCCCTCATCCACGCTTCAAAAGGCTGTAGCGACCTTCGCGGTTAAAACTCCTCAACCAAATTTCCTCCTAACACTATGTCCACCAAGCCAAGAAAAGGGATCGTCCTCGCGGGCGGTTCGGGAACCCGCCTCTATCCGTGCACCATCGCCGTGTCCAAGCAGCTGATGCCGATCTACGACAAGCCGATGATCTACTATCCGGTCTCGCTGCTGATGCTGGCGGGCATAAAGGACATCCTGATCATCTCCACGCCCCAGGACACGCCGCTTTTCGAGCGCCTGCTCGGCGACGGCTCCGCCTTCGGGGTCAACTTCAGCTACGAGGTGCAGCCCAGCCCCGACGGGCTGGCCCAGGCCTTCCTGATCGGCGAGGAGTTCCTCGACGGCGCCCCGGCCGCCCTGGTCCTGGGCGACAACCTCTTCTTCGGCCACGAGCTGGTGCGCACCCTCAGAAACGCCGACGCCCGAACCGACGGGTCCACCATCTTCGGATACAACGTGGCCAACCCGACCGCCTACGGCGTGGTGGAGTTCGCCCCGGACGGCAAGGTGCTCTCCATTGAGGAGAAGCCGGCCCAGCCCAAGTCCAACTACGCGGTGCCGGGCCTCTACTTCTACGACGAGAAGGTGGTGGAGTACGCCAAGCAGGTGAAGCCCTCGGCGCGCGGCGAGCTTGAGATCACCGACCTCAACCGCATCTACCTGGAGAAGGGCGCCTTGAACGTGGAGCT
>NZ_JACYFG010000008.1 GCF_014803405.1 Pelagicoccus enzymogenes | reverse complement strand
GATATGCAAAACAAATGATTAGCAATCCACAGTTTTACGGTGTCACCATCTTGATCGGGTTCATCGTTTCGTTGGCTTTCAGAAAGGAAGAGCAAGCACCGAATTGGATGAAGTGGGTTTTGATCAGTGCTCCTTTGACTTGGACGCTGCTGGGAATAATTATGATCGTGTCCGTCGGAGATAAAAGTATAGACGGTATTCAGGATATCCTCACATATTTTGATGCTGGACGCTTCTTCGAAGCGAACGGTTACAGAAAAGCATTCTTCGTCATAGCTATTCTTTTCACTACCTACTTCAGCTTACTCTTCAGCTTCTGCTGGGCAGTAAAAAATAAAGCATATCAAGTCGGTGCTCACAACGTGCGCAAGCGCACGCCGTGAGACCTCAGCGTTAGAGGAAAATAAATGAAAACCGAAAAGCTAGAGATCACCGGTATTCGACTAATCGGATTCTACTTCCTCTTTTCGACGGCGTATCACGTTTCGACCGCTTTCCTGACGACGTACTACAACGCTCAAGATCCAGAATATGAATCTGTGATCGCTGCATTTGCGAACGCCGCAACCATTACTCAGACGATTCTCTCAGTCGTTGTTTTACTTCTTTCGATTGTTGCGATGTTTCGCCCCCGCGCGATCCAGAGAAGATGGAGAAAAATTGATCAGAAAGAATCTGAAGAGGATGAGTTCGAAATCGGATCTCTTACGCTTTTCAGGATGGCAGCCTTGATGATGGCATTGTACTTCGCACAGAAGAGCTTATCCGAGGTTGTCTACATCGCTCTAGTCACAAACGTCTCGTTCTCAGGCATGAATATGGCACAAGCGATTAGCCACACGGTTTTCCTAGTCATGTCACTATATCTTTTCATCAAACCTGAGGTGATAACCAAATGGAAATAATCTCTAACCAGTCAGCCCATACAACTCCAGCCAGCGCTCCGCGCTGACTTCCGCGTATGGCTTTCACGTTCGCAAAAAAGTAATGTCCCCCAGCAAACTCCTATTCATTCCCCTTTTTCTCGTTTCGCCATCACTATGGGCAGAACAGACCGAGTTCACGCCAGACGACATGATTGCAGAATTCGAGACTCATCAAGATCAACTGTTATCACTTGCTGGTTTCGTTGGCGAATTGAAGGATGATCTTCTCAACTCTGACTGGGAAGCAATCTACGAAAAGTTGTCACCATTCTACAGAAGTAACATCACCAAAGACTACTTTCTACGCGAAGTCGGCAAAGAAAACCCAACTATCGAAGAGATTCAGTTTCGGAAAACTAGAGGATTCAAAAAGGGAGGATACTCGGTTTATGTGTGTGCAGCGACTTTGGGAGAAACCGAGGGAGTTTACATGGATACACTGTTTTTTTCGAAAGACGAAGACGGCACATGGTATCTAGAAACGTTTCCTTTCTCTAAGAGCTCCGCACTTGAATTCGGAGGAGTCATACCCAAAGGCCTAGAACAAGGCATTAGAAGCATCAATTGAAAGAAATGAATGCGAAATCGGGTAGCCACGGGCATTAACTCCCGCGGCCCCCACACCACCCGGCATGCGGATCCGCACCGGGCGGTTCCCACACGCTATCGGGACGTATCCGGATAGTGAACACGGGTCCAGAGTTCCACCAGGGACGGAACCCCTTGTCCCTTGAGATAGCCTTTCGACAGGGCTTGGCTCACCCCTGGAGTCTTGGACATCTTCCAATGCCCCAGCCGGGTCACCGCGGTCTTGACCGCGGTCCGCAGATCGACCCCGAGGGACACGAGCTGCCTGACCCGGTTCGAGTGCGTCTTCCATTGCTTCCAGTAGCAGCAGCGCACGCGGCGCCGGATCCAGTGGTCCAGGCGCCTGGCCTCCTTGAAGGTCCGGCTGACGCCGTAGTAGCCCATCCAGCCGCGAACGTACTGGGCGAGCTTGAGCAGGCGGCGTTCCATGGACACGCTCCAGCTGCGGCACGTGTACTCGCGTATCCGGCGCTTGAACACGCCAAGCGACTTCTCGCTCCACACGATCTTCCCGCCGGTTCCGAAGGCGAAGCCGAGGAACTCCAGTTCCCTCGCCTTCACGACGCGGCTCTTCCCCTCGTTCACCTTCAGCTTGAGCCTGCGCTCGAGGAACTTCCTCACGCTCGCCATCACCCGCTCGCCAGCCCGAGGGCTCTTGACGAGTACGACGAAGTCGTCCGCGTAGCGGGCGAAGCGATGGCCGCGCGATTCGAGCTCCTTGTCGAGCTCGTCCAGGACCACGTTGGCCAGCAGCGGCGAAAGCGGACCGCCCTGAGGCACGCCCCCCCTCGTCGCATGCAGGCGCCCGTCGACCTGGACTCCCGCCCGGAGGTACTTGCCCACCAAGCGCAGGACGCGCCTGTCGCGGACCTTCCTCCCAAGGCTCGACATCAATATATCATGATCGACGCGGTCGAAGAACTTGGACAGGTCCAAGTCCACCGCCACGCGCCGACCCGACTTTATGGTGTCGCCAACTTGCTCGACCGCATGGCGCGCCGAGCGATTGGGACGGAAGCCGAAGCTGCTTTCGCTGAAGCCCGGATCCAATATCGGCCCCAGAACCCTCACGATCGCCTGCTGTATCACCCGGTCCAATACGGTCGGGATCCCCAGCAGCCTCTTGCCCCCGTCGGGCTTGCCTATCTCCGCGCGCAACGTCGGCGCGGGCTCGTACGAGCCCTCCGCCAGCCGCTCGCGCAGCCTGGGCCAAGCTTCGCGGAAGAGGCCGGGGAAGTCCTCAACGGACACTCCGTCCACCCCCGCCGCGCCCTTGTTGGCCCTCACCCGCTTCCACGCCCCGGACACGTTCTCCGCGTCCAGGATCGCTTCCATCAGGTCGCGTTCCGAGTCCCGGCTGTCCGCTTCCCGCCGCCCTTGCGCTACCTCTGGCGAGGCATACCCGCAGGGCGAGAGTTCGGGCCGGAACCCGTCGTGTCGGTTCGGGCCTTCGCCCCATGCGAGTTTCGGACCCTTCGCTGGACGGGTCCCCCGTCGGCAGCTACTCCCGGCTCGCCTCATGGCGCTACTATGCCCTCTGCTGATTCCTCATGTCCGACTCCCGCATCGCTGCGGGAGCTGCGGAGATCCGATGGCAGGTTTAAGCCATCCCCGCGGGAGCATGAGGCCTCCCCGGATAAGGACGTCGACTTCCGCCGCGCAAACGCGCCATTTACCCTGCGCCCCGAACCTTCTCCGGGCTTCGCGTCGCTGGGCACGCTCGCCCGAGGCGCTGGGCCTTGTATGGCGTTCTTGTACATCGTCTCGCGGCTTTGCCTAGGGCTTCCTTCCCACGAAGCCTCGCGACTTCGCAGTTGCCTTCGGCTAGCGCTTTTTCTTAGTTTACTTTCGCTAATGATCATAACCTACAGGTTCCATGCGCAGTGGACTTTAACCACATCAGTCGACGCCCATGCCGGGCGTACCCAG